>JBAXNR010000021.1:0-49582 GCA_037133675.1 Methylococcales bacterium | reverse complement strand
ACAATATTCGTAACCAATTGAGGTTCTCTTAATCACTCACTGTTTATGACTACCCAAATGAGAATATAGCTGTTATTGCAGCAAGGCTAAAGGGCTTTAATTATAACCGATAGCACAATAGGATGGGTTGACGAAGGGAGCATCGTCTGTCGAGATTGACCACAGTTATTATGGAATGATTTGACGTAAAATGTACACCATCCACGATTGATGGGCTTCGTACCTTAGCTCATCCATGTAGCCTATCTTATCGGGTTATTGTAAGTAACTGAACAAAAGTTTCTGGGCAATAAATGACTGGCAGTCATTTACCTGAAAATTTATACTCACTTACTTATGTTTTTGAACAACTATAATTCCCTGAGTAAATATAATTGCCCAATTTATAGATGTTTTTAATACATCGCCATAGTTACTGGCAGTATTAATAACCTCATCAAAATGCAACGGACGTTCATCCCAAAATAACCATAAATTTAAAGACTCAGATACTTTTCTTGCCAGTTTATATAAAATAGTAGGCGTTGGAAAAGTTATAATGCAGTAACCGCCATTTTTTAATAGCGTAAAATGAGCGGCAATTGCTTTTTCAGTTCCAATGCTATCAAAATGCTCAATTAAGCCGACACTATAGACTAAATCAGCAGATTCACTACTAATGGTATTATCCAAAATATCAGCGTTTCTAACAAGTAATACACCATCATCACCCACTTTTGATTTTAATAAATCTAATCCTGTTTGATTATTATCTATTACTAAGTATTGCGCTGGTTTGAAGTTATTTTTTATAGCTTCGTAAAAACAACTATTAGCCCCACCAATCTCGATAATTTTTTCTGGATGCCATTTATTATCAAGCAAAATAATATCTTCAATAATTTTTGCAATTTTTTTTGTAGTAATATTGCGCGTAATTGAGCTTGCTTTATTACTCTGACCATAATACATATCCCAATTTGTTTTTTTAATCATTTTCTTTACTCCTTGAAAATACCACATCTCGTTGCAAAACAAAGCTAGCGAGAAACAATAATGTTTCGACTATTATTTTAGCGGCTGATATTGGTATATTCGTTAATGTTGATAACCATGTTATACAGAGAAATGAAATCGTACCTAATATCATGACCAGTATCCAGTATTTAATAAACGAATTAATCGCGCTATCTTTATCTTTGAATACAATATTTTTATTTACTAGATAGTTATAAGAACCCGCTAATAATCGAGCAAAAATAGTTGCCAAGGCAATATCAAAACCATAGGATAAACTAATGATAAAGACTATGTAATCAATAACACTGGTTGTTAATGAAGAAAGAAAGAATCTGAATAATACAAAGTATATTTTGAATGAATCAAAAATAGGTGAAAAATGGGATGACGCATTATCGTCAAGATAAATGGTGCGTATAGGAATTTCAACTATCGAAATTTTTTCCCTAACTGCGGTGAGTAGCATATTTATTTCATACTCATAACGCTCACCTTCCATCAAAATAGAACTCGCTAAGAAAATGCGTGGAATGCCGCGCAAACCCGTTTGAGTATCGGAAATTTTGACACCTGCTAGCAAACGAAATACCAATCGGGTCATGCTGTTTCCTAAACGACTACGCAAAGGAATCGCACCATCGAACTGCCTACAGCCTAATATTAACGCTTTTGGATGAGTCGTCATTGTCTGCACAACAGCCATAATATCTTCTGGTGAATGCTGTCCATCTGCATCAGCGGTGACAATACCATCCATTTCAGAATATTTAGTCAAAATCCAGTTAATACCCGTTTTAAGCGCACGACCCTTGCCTTGGTTGATCGCGTGAATTAACACTTCGCAGTTGGGAATAGCAGTAGCTTGGGCAAAAATATCGTTGTACTGTTCCCCTGACCCATCATTAACTAGCACTATTTGCACTGCATTCAAATCAGTGAGTTGTTCAAGTAGCACGATTAGTTTTGAATCTGGTTTGTAGGCAGGTATTAAAATTATGTATGACATTTGAAATCCTTAACGAAGTTTTACCAATCGATATTGATTATCACCGTTCTTATATGAAAAAATCTCCGTGAAGTGTTTTTCGGTGATTTGTGCATCAATATATTGAACAAGTTTATTTTTATAAACATTATCTTTGTTATAAGATGTCAATAAGATATAAGCGACATCAGTTGCTTTTAGTTTATCAATGCCCTCTGGATCAGCATTGGAAAAGGCGCGGTAATGTTCCGAGAGTGTTGGCAAATAACCAAAATATAGGTAGTCGGTAAGCACTTGACCAATGAAACCGTTCTTCTCGAAATAAACGTATAACGATGTGTTGAGATTGACATCACCTAATTGTTTTTGTTTTTCAATATGTTTATTTGCCACTTTTTCAGGATCAATTAGTCCATTGACAGCAAGCAAAACCGCGACTAAAAGAACGGAAATAATCACTGGAACTGCATTCTTAAGTAGCTGAGCAAAGTGACCAGATAATAGGTTATTTAGTTTGTTCACTAATCTATCGCCCCCATAACCCACTATTAGAGCGAATATAGGTATTGATAAAGCTGAATTACGCGTGTCGTAAGAAAAGAAAACTGCCCACAACAGTAGGTATGGAAGGAATGCTGTTAAGAATAAAATACGCTCTAGTCTATAGCGACAAGCGTAAAAAGCTATACTCAATAGAGGTAAAAATAACAGCCAACCCCCAAATAAATGGGCATAATTTTGAAGAGAGGGAAAAATCCTTTCAAGATAACCAAGATTGTTATGCAGTGAAAGATTGCCAGTGACATAGCTTACTTCAGATGAATTTTTTCCCAGAGCAATATTATACTCGGCAAATAAATAGAACGGCGCGACTATAAATAATATTAATAATAAATAGATTATAAAGTAGTGTATTACTTTTCCTTTAGGAACTGCTTTCAAAAGTAATGCAATAATAGGGTATACAATAACTATAAACAATCCTGCTTGTTTAGTCACTGCTGAACTAACTGCAAAAATTGCGCCCAAGAGTATTAAACAACCTACTTTATTATTAGAAGCAGGCAGTTCTGTTGCTATTAAAATACACAGTATTGCCAACCAAGAAAAAAAGGCAACAGGAACATCGGCATAACCATCTGTCCAATTGTAACTTAACAGAGGTAAAAGAATAATCGCCGTTATTAACCAAGCGGTATTACGGTGGCGAAGACCAAGCAATATTTGAGTTAGCACCATAAAAATAAGAAAAATTGGCATGATGGCTCTTGGAAGGAATTGCCAATTTGTACCCGTAATAATATATGATATTGACCAATTAGCGGGTATCAGCAGTGGATAATGATAGCTATCTGTCGGTAATGAATTACTTGCGAAGACAACTGCCCAACGATTCCAAGATACCACTGCATCCCAATTTTGAAAAATGCTACCAACATTTTTGAGTGCTGCCATAAGCAGTACAAATAAAAATAAAAAAGAAATAGAAATAATACCAAAAACTATTGGATTATCTATGTCTACATAGCTTTTTCCAGTTACTACATGAGAGTATTGGGTAAATAGTTTAGGTATCGGTTTTACTGCTAGTATTATGAATAACGTTATTATTTCTAGCGCAAATATTGCTACCATGACAGTTTGGCTATAGTACCCTGTAAAAGATAATATAAATACTAGAAAATAATTACATAACAAGCTCAATCCAAAAGAGAATACGAACATTATTTCCAAATTAAGGTATTTACGGTATAAAGAATATAAAAGTATAAATCCTGGTAAAAAACATATTTGAATAAATGCAATCAAATGCAAAACAATCATTACTACTCCGTTTTGATTCAAAAACCGTATAGTTGCCATTTCAGCACGGATAACATCCCTTCAAGGGATGTTATCCGTTGTTCTGCAATAAAAAAACTGCACGTTTTCTGGCTAAGAAAGGAGTAGATAACTCCATAATATTAATACCTTGTAGCTGTTATTGCGGCAAGGCTAAAGTGTTTCAATTATAATCGATAGCCTGATTTATGACTGTTGGTATTGTGTCACTCAATTAAAGCGGTGGTTGATTTTCGCCAGTTAGCAAAATCTGCACACTGTCGCCAACTGTCAACGTGCCGCTTTGATTATGGATAGCATTTTGCCCAAAATAAACTTTATTTTGCCATTTTCGCAGACGGTTGAGGGTAGTAAGCGGTTCTTTACCCGTTTGTGCCGTGTCAGGGTCTATGGTAGGAACAGCACAGCGAGAGCAAGGCTTGGGCAATCTAAAATCAATGTCACCGACGCGAATTTCGCGCCAACTGTCTTCTGCGTAACTGGGGCAATCGGCAATAACTAAATTAGGACGAAAACGCCTCATAGGTAAATTAAGCTGCATGGCTTGATTTAAGGCGAGCAGTGAATTTTCTGAAATCAGTAAAAATGGAAAACCATCGGCAAAAGCGACTTGGTCGGTAGCTTGAGCATAATTAGCATCGACAGGGCGAATGACTTCATCGGGTAGATACACTAGTCGGCAGTCTGTTTCTAAAAAACGGCTAAACCAATAATCAGCTTCCTTTGAAACATGACGCGCCTCACATTGATTGCGCCAGATAGTGCTGGTAATATTTTTCCCGTCCATCGGAACTAAATCTAGCACTAAGTCGGGTTGACTAGGTGCGGATAAAATGAGTTGTTCAGCCGTTAAGGCAGTTTTAATTAACGCCATTTTTGGTAATCGGCGTTGACTCAAAAACTGCCCTTGATCATCAATCAACATCCATTTTCTATCGTATTGAAAACCTGTTTTCGTCACCTGCCAGCTAGGTAAACTAATACCCGCCAATGATTTGACAGGGTAAATGATAATTTCGCTTAAAGTATAAGAATCCATAACACTCGCTATTTGAAGACTAAATTACGTTGGGTTTCTAATAAATGATCACTGAGTTCAGCGTAGTCACTATCAAACTTTACCCCGTATTGATAGGGTGATCCTTTTGATCGATAGACAATAGTGGCGGATATTTTAAAAGCGACTTCAGAATAAAATTTAAGATTTAACACGATTTTTTTATGAACAGTAATATGATGGCGGCTTGAAAATGACATACCTCGGCTGGTAATATCGTTTAATTTTACGAAATCAATAAAAATTTCTTTGCCAAAACTGAATGGGGTTATTTCACAAAGTACGACGATAATATCATCGCGTATATAACGGGTTGCTACGCGTTTGTTTTTGCTAGAATGCCCAGACACATTAACAGCAGATAATCCATCATCTTCAATAAAGTCAAACTCACTATTCATGTTTGGGTTGTGTTCAAAAGTAGTCATTATAAATTGAGCGATTTTATGTTAATTTTAAAATAGGTTGATATTTATTTTTCGAGTCGTACAAAAATACCACGGTAGCGTGGTGACGGGTTAAAGATTTTTAAATGTCTTAATGTTAGGCGTTTGTTTTCCCCAAAGTCTTTATAGACAGATATAATTAACATTATATAAAAATCATCAATGATTATTGCTATGCAATCAGAACCAAGCACACTTATTTATAGCTGGAAAACTATTTATCAAATCGCCTTAGAGCATAAAAAACAGTTGGTTTATGCGCATTTATTGGCTCTATTGGCAACAGTTGTCAGCGTTCCAGTGCCGTTGTTGATGCCGTTGTTAGTCGATGAAGTATTATTAAAAAAGCCTAGTACCCTGATTCATACGATTAATTTATTCACGCCTGTCGAATGGCAGTTACCCGTGTTGTATATTACCGTAGTGCTGGTGGCTAGTCTTATTTTACGCATTATGGCTATTATTTTTAATATAATTCAATCACGACAGTTCTCTTTTATTTCTAAAGACATTATTTTTCGACTGCGTAGTAAGCTGATTAATCACTTACAAACCATTTCAATGTCCGAATACGAGAGCTTAGGAACAGGGACGGTAGTCACAAATTTAGTCACTGATCTTGATACTCTCGATAATTTTATTGGTTCAACAACCAGCAAGTTGTTGGTGGCGAGTTTAACGGTGATTGGCACAGCAGTCATTTTATTGTGGATGCACTGGAAACTAGGCTTATTTATTTTACTCTTAAATCCTGTGGTGATTTATTTTACTCGTGCGGTGGGTTCTAAGGTTAAGCATCTTAAAGCGAAAGAAAATGCGGCGTATGAAATATTTCAACAAGCATTAACAGAAACCCTAGAAGCCATTCAGCAAATTCGCGCCAGTAACCGCGAACAACATTATTGCCAGCAACTTATAGCCTCTGCTCGCTCGGTTAAAGACTATTCAATTGCCTTTTCTTGGAAAAGTGATGCCGCAAACCGTCTGAGTTTCTTGGTGTTTTTGTTTGGTTTTGATGTGTTTCGCGCCTGTGCCATGTTAATGGTATTTTATTCCAACTTAACCATCGGTGAAATGTTGGCTGTGTTTGGTTATCTGTGGTTTATGATGGGACCTGTACAGGAAATTCTTAGCATTCAATATGCGTTTTATGCTGCTAAAGGGGCATTAATGCGTATTAATAGACTCAACATTTTACAGCAAGAGCCGAATTATCCACACACAAATAACCCATTTTTAAACAAAAAAACGGTTGCGGTGCGGGTGGAAAATCTGCATTTTAGTTATGGCGAAGACACCGTACTTAACGGCATTAATCTCAATATTAAAGCGGGCGAAAAAGTCGCGTTAGTGGGTGCAAGTGGCGGAGGTAAATCTACGCTGATACAAACCTTAATCGGTTTATATCCTGTCAGAGAAGGGCAAATTTATTTTGATGAAGTAGCCATTGATTGTATCGGTTTAGAAATAGTGCGAGAACATGTAGTCACTGTGTTACAGCATCCTATATTGTTTAACGATACCTTACGCGCCAATCTTACTTTAGGAAAATCGGCAACTGATGCAGAACTGTGGAACGCACTGGCTATCGCACAATTGACTGATGTAGTCAGCGATTTAGCAAAAGGTTTGGATACCATCGTTGGGCGACACGGTATGCGCTTATCAGGTGGTCAACGCCAGCGAATGGCGATTGCGCGGATGGTGGTCGCCAATCCTAAAGTTGTTATTTTGGATGAAGCCACCTCTGCATTGGATACCGAAACTGAATATAAATTGCATAGTGCGTTAAATGCCTTTCTAAAAGGACGTACCACGATTATCATTGCCCACCGCCTCAGTGCGGTAAAACAAGCGGATCATGTTTATGTGTTTGAGCAAGGTAAAATCTGTGAACAAGGTCGGCATGAAACGCTAATCAACCAAAATGGTCTTTACGCCAAACTGTACGGTGAATATCAATAACATAATGACTGAACACTACGATTTACATTGTCACTCAACCGCCTCCGATGGCGCGTTATCACCTTCTGCCTTAGTGTATCGAGCCCATCAACAGGGAGTAAGTGTTCTCGCTTTAACGGATCATGACACCACTATGGGGCTTAGCCAAGCGAGAAGCTGCGCAGCCGATTTAGGCATACACTTAATCAATGGCATTGAGTTATCCGCTAGTTGGCAAAATAAATGCCTGCATATTATTGGCTTAGGCATAGATCCAGATTATGAACCGTTAGCAACGGCGACTGCACAGTTACGCACTAGCCGCTTAGAGAGGGCAGTAAAAATTGCAGAAAAATTAGAAAAAAAACGCATTACTGGCGCGTTAGCAGGGGTACAAAAAGCCGCAGGTGAGGGCATGATTACCCGTAGTCATTTTGCTAATTTTTTGCTATCCCAGTTTCATGTCTCCACCCAACAAGAAGCTTTTGATCGTTATCTGGGAAAAGGAAAGCCTGCTTATGTATCGACTACATGGGCAGAAATGGCATTGGCTATTCAATGGATTACCCAATCAGGTGGTGTTGCGGTGTTAGCGCACCCCTTGCGTTACCAATTAACCGCTAGTTGGATGAAACGCTTATTGGCGGCGTTCAAAGACGCAGGAGGGCAGGGCATAGAAGTTATAACAGGTAGAACCAATACCGATGAAATTAAAATACTGGCTAATTATGCGATCAGTTTTGGTTTAGCGGGTTCTGTGGGGTCTGATTTTCATAATCCTGTTAATCCTTGGCTGGAATTGGGTAGACTCGCGCCGTTACCAGAGACTGTTCAACCTATTTGGGAATTGTTTGATAAATCTGTATCCCTTGTAGGTGCGAATTAATTCGCACCTACTTTTTAAATACTTAGTTCAAATCCCTCGTTTGCCTCTATACGCTATTTCGGTGATAATCACCGCCTACTTTTATTGTGAGGCTTAACTTGGATAACGCAATACGCTTACAATATCTTGCTGCACTGGGTATTGATGTTTGGATACCAAGGAAAAGCGTGCCTGTCGTGGTGCAGTCATTGACTACAGTGAGCGATGAACCCTTAGAAAATCATGTTGAAACCAACTTAGTGATCGATAAACCTTTACATCCTCATAGTGAACTCAGCTTAATCGAACAATGGGACGCGCTAAAAGTAGAGGTACAGAGTTGTATAAAATGTGGCTTATGTCACTCTCGCACTCAAACAGTATTTGGCACAGGTAATCAACAAGCAGATTGGCTAGTCATCGGCGAAGCTCCAGGTGAGCAAGAAGATCAACAAGGTCATCCGTTTGTCGGTGTTGCGGGTCAATTATTGACTGAAATGCTACGCGCTATTGGTCTTGAACGTGAAGATGTTTTTATGACTAATATATTAAAATGTAGACCACCCGATAACCGCGATCCTCATGTAGACGAAATAAGGCACTGTAAAGACTATCTACAGCAGCAACAACAACTTATTCAACCAAAAATTATATTGGCGGTAGGGCGTATTGCCGCGCAAACTTTGTTAAATACCAGTGAACCTTTAACCAAGCTCAGGGGTAAAGTACATAACTTAAACAATACGCCTGTAGTGGTGGTTTATCACCCCGCGTACTTATTACGATCCTTGTCAGAAAAACGCAAAGCGTGGCAGGATTTACAATTTGCAAAACAAACCGTTATAGCGATGGAACAAAAATCATGCGTGGATTAGTAGACAAAATTAAGGACTTAATAATGTATGATGCCGACAAAGAATTTTATGCCAAAGTATTTCCTAATTCCGTGCCTAAAAAAGATTTAATGCGTCTTCGCACCATGACTCATGCCGATTTGTCCGCTGTGATGGACATTGAAAGAAAAAACTATGATTTTCCGTGGAGTGAAGACATTTTTAGAGACTGTTTTAAAGCAGGTTATAGCTGTTGGGTGTGTGAAGCGCAGGACAAAGTGTTGGGCTATAGCCTGTTATCACTCGCAGTTGGTGAGGCGCATATTCTCAATGTCTCGGTAGACCCTGCCGAACAAAAACAAGGCATAGGGCGTAAGATGATGGAAAACGCTATAGACTATGCCAGAGGACGTGCTGAAACTGTTTTTTTAGAAGTCAGACCTTCCAACACCTACGCCATTGCCCTTTATGAAGATTTAGGTTTTAATGAAATTGGTATTAGAAAAGGCTATTACCCCGCTAAAAATGGGCGTGAAGATGCTATTATGTTGGCTTTGCAGTTGTTTTAAGTAGGCACTACGCGAGTCAAAATATGTTTTTGACTCGCTAGCTTTTTAAGTTAAAGAGTTGATAGTGAGGTCAGGCTTTGCCTGACTTTGCAAGCAGAGCTTGCACTCCCGATACACGCCACTAACTGATAAGAGTTTATCAGTAATTAGGTTTTAATTCGTTGGATGAGTCTTGATAAATACCCGTGAGTTTGCGTTTAAATTCATTGGTCACGTCTCTGGAGTTTTGTTCATTTCCCACGACACGCGGTGTTATTAAAATAACCAGCTCGGTTTTATCCTTATTTTTGGAGGTCGTACCAAACAGTGATCCTATGATAGGTAGATCACTCAAAATAGGCATACCTGTGATACCGTTGCTATCATCTTCCCTAATTAATCCGCCTAACACAATAGTTTCACCATTTTTTACTGCGATAGAACTATGAATCTTACGCTGTTGAATAGTGGGTGAGTTCAGTGAGGATGTGGTAGTGGCGACTGCTTGATTGGCTTCTTGCTCAATTTTCATCAGCACTAAACCACCTGCATTAACGCGGGGCTTAATTTTTAGCGTAATCCCAGTGTCCAGCATTTGTATGTTATTGGAGACGATAGCACTGGTTGTGTTGGGAGTTAAAAGATTTGGGGTGACATTGACACTGTTAGTATTGGTAGCTTGAGAGGTCGCTACTGGCACTTTATCTCCAACATTGATAGACGCTTCTTGATTGTTAAGTACCATTAATGAAGGTGAGGCAATGACATTAATGGCTGATTTTGTTGCTAAGGCATTGAGTACTGCTTTAGCATTTCCCCCTGAATAAAATAACGAGTAACCTGTCACAGGACCTATGCCTTTTAAGTCTCCTGAGCCAATGTTTGACAATAGATTATGAAAATTTCCACTATCAAAAGACCATTGCAATCCATATTTTAAATCATTTTTAAGATCAACTTCCACGATAGTGGCATCAATCAATACTTGCAAAGGCATGACATCCAATTGATTGATAATCGGCAAAATACGCTCATATTGTTGAGCTGTTGCGACAATCACTAATGAATTATTGGGTTCATCGGCAATAATTTTGACTTCGCCGATCCCAGAGACTGTGGCATCGCCCGTTGCCTGATTACCACCTGTTGATAAAGGCTTGGTATCTGTTGTCGGCGGCTGAGTTTCTGGCGTACTTGACGATATTTCCGCCGCTTGCTGTCCAGGAGCAACGCTGGCAGATTTGGTTTTCTTTTGTGTACCATTAAAAACCTCATTAAGGGTATCGGCTAATTCGACCGCATCAACATTCTGAACTTTATAGACATTGAAGCTACCACCCGATGCGGTATTGGCTTTGTCTAGTCTAAATACCCAGCTTTCAATGTCAGTTAAGTAACGCGCTTGATGGGTGATGGCAAGAATGGCATTGAGTCGTTCAATGGGAATAAAGCGAAAAAATCCATCTTTATCGCCCGTTTTATCGTTAAAAACGGCTTCTAATTCTTTGATTACGGTTTCAGGTTCAACGTGTGCCAATGAAAACAGGGCAAAAGACCGACCTTTCAAGACATTAGTATCAAAAGTACTGACCATTTCTACCACACGTTGCACTTCATCGGATGAGCCTGAGGCGACCAAAATATTGCGGGCATTATCAACTTGAAGAATAGTTTTTTCCTGTACCAAGGGTTTTAATAGTTTGGAAATTTCCTCGGCAGATACGTTGCGTATAGGAATTACACGCGTTTGATAACCAGCCGTACTGCTACCTACGGCTATATCGGAGGTGTATAAAGCTCCATCAGCAGGTTCGATATGGTAAATATTATTATCTTTCACTAAAGCAGCATGATTCATACGCAACACCATTTCTAGGGTCGGCAGTAATTCTTCTTTAGTGAGGGCTTGGGTGGTTTGTAGAGTAACGCGTCCTTTTACCTCAGGACTTAATACATAGTTTTCACCTAAGCTATCGCTTAAAATTGTTTTTGCGACTTCGGCTAAATCAGCATCATCAAAATTAAGTGTGTATGAACCTGTTCCCGTTGCCTTTTTTTTACTTGAAACCGTGGGATTCAAAATTGCATCGCTAGTGGCAGGAAACAATTCAGTTTTAGTCTGCATTTGTTCAGCCGTTGACTGAGTAGCAGGTATTGATAGTTTGCTTGACGGAGCATCACTAAAATGAATTGCGGTAGAACCTGTTGTTCCCGTTGCTTTTGGGGATGCAGTCGAGCTTCCATTGCTGTTTGGGGGTGCTTTATTACTGGATGTTATAGGCAACTTAGGTTTTTGCTTGGAATCTATTGACTCACAACTGGAGAGTGTTAAGCCAGTCAGCACAAAGCAAGCAAGCGTTATGGTTTTCTTAATCGTGTGCATTAGTGTTATTTGTCGGTTTAGTTTATTGAGATTCTGTTGGAGGCTCAGGCTCAGGAACAGGCGCGGGAACAGGTGTATGCGTACGCGTAGGCATAGCACGGGAATTAGGCTGCGGTACACTATTTTGATCCTGAGCGTCTTTTGCTTTTGGTTTTCTAAGTAGTAATTTTTTGGGCATACCGCCTTGCGTCACTATTATTTCATTGGGGTGAATTTCAGTTACCTTCCAGCCTTCGATATTATCACCTACTATCACTTTTCGATACATATCGTTAGACGGTTTGGCTGTTGTTGGAGTAGGTGAGGGCGCAGGGATTTTTGCAACAGTTCGATGCAATAATGCCATTAAGCCTTTTTTGGTGGTATAAATTCCATTCAATAGCCAGTCAAAAGTATTATTAACGCTCGCCGTTTGCGCTTGATCTTGATTTTTCTCGGCTTCTGCTATGGGTTTTCTGCCTACAATAAATAAAGGTCTATTAACCAAATCAGCATAACTGTCTTCAGTTTTTGCATCTAAATCGATAGTTGGCATTTCTTCAAGTGATGCTTGCTTGGCAGGAGCATCGACTGCGCTTAGTAATTGTTTTTGTCTGTATTCTGCATACAACCATTCAAGTGTGATGATTAGTATTAATATAAAACAAACTAATGATAAGGTTTTAATTAGTTTGTGATTCATTGCTGGGGTTTTCTCATAAAACTAACCGCTTGAAAATTAATGGCTAATTCATTGCTAGCATCAATTTGACCTGTCACTCTATTACGCCGACCTCGTACAGGTCTTATGTCTATTTGGTCAATAATCATAAGTGGTTTAGCTGTTTCTATTTTGTAAAGTACGGTTCGTAACATTTCACTGCTGCCTGTCATACTGACTCTGACAATGATACGATTAAACTTAGCGGTACTGTTAGTCGCGTTGTCAGATGAAGGAATAGTTTGTGTGCTACTTAGTTGACCACCTACACTTGCAATGTAGTCTTTAATAAGTTTTTGCATTTCAGCCGATGCTAACGCCTCGGTTTCTTGTTTGATGAAATAGTCTTGTGCTTCGCTCTGCTGTTTTATATGCTCTTGACTTTCAATCACCGCTTCTTTCTTAGCTAAAATCCGTTCATATTGTCGTAATTTGAAAACTAGATTATTTTTGGCATCAAGGAGAACCAATCCCTTGCTTACTACGGGAGCAATAATTAGCAACCCTACTATTAAACTGACAACAAGCAATAAACCGACTGCCAGCCAGCGTTGTTGCTTTGCAGTCAACCTTTCATCATGTCCTTTATTTAGCATCAACGTCTACTTGTTTAGTTGTGTCAACAACTGGATCAACAGTAATTTGAAAATGCTCTTGTTTACTAACGCTATCTTGAGTCACAGGAGATACAAATACCGCTTTGTTAAACACATGTGAATCTTCCAATACGGCAATCAGTGTTGAGGCGGCGGGTGATTCACCTTGTATCTGTAAATGACCATCTGCATATTGTAGATAGGCTAGCCAAGTATCATCTTTCATTAGACTGCTAAGGCTATTAAGCATGGTTAGCACTGAAGGAGTGGTATTTTTTTCATTGAGTAATTGCTGTGTTTCATCGATTAACGCACTGGTTTCTAACTGCATGGTTTTGATTTTACTGGCTTCTTTTTCTACTTTTTGGATTTTTTTTGTTAATTCATCAACTGCCTGATATTCAAACCAAACAGGCATAACAATGACGGCAGCCAGTAATAAAAAAACCAAACTAATGAGTGTCGAATGAATAATTTGCGGTATTTTTGCTACTTTAGGTATCAGTTTATCGGGTAACAAATTATAAATATCGTCGCCATGTTCAAAATCATTGGCAACGCCTTCATAATCGGCAAACATTGGCACAATACCCATTGCTTTAACATTAGCATAAAGTTCATCAAGCGTTTCTCTCGATGTCAACACCAACAGAACCTTAATCTGATCCGCATTGTTTAACTGCTTAGGAAGTCGTTTAACTGCAAAATAAACCTGATCTGCCTTAAATGGAGTATAACGATCCAGTTCGTAGGCGATAACTTGTTGAATATTTTCTTTGGCGGCAGCGGGTAAGCCAAGTTCTTTTTTGATAGCATCTTGCCCCGTTAAACGTAAGATAACCTTTGCCTTGCTTAGCCTTTCATCATTGGCTAATAAGTCGGTATAATCCGCAACAGCCGATTTATCATACTCTAAGATGCCTAGTTGTTCAGATTGCCCACCCATTTGAAAGGTCAGCCTCAACTGATTATTCTCGACACTAGCGATAATAAACCCTTGCGAATCGCTAACCTGTTGCTTTATTTTTTCAGGCACTAAAAAGCTAAGCTCACGCCCCCACCAGCGCAGCACAGTTTTAACATCAAGATCAATTGTTGAGTTCAGATTCAGCATAGTTTTTAACGACTAATTCGCTCATTTTGTTAGTAAATAATGATCCATTGTTTGCCACAGTACGCTGCCATCTTAATACTTGAAATGGCGTAGTTTGCGATCCGTTTGATTTTTTTACTAGCGCGTTAATTAGCGAAGTTGATTGGTCGTCACGTTGTACTTCAGAAATAATCGTTAGCAATGTTACGTCAGTCGTTGCTCCTGCTCCTGTTGATTGTCCAACGTCTAATGGCCACGGTGGCGAAGGTAAATTATTTCTTGCACTTTCTACTCTAGCCGCTACATAACTGTCAATCAATCCAGCATTTACGCTAGGCATGACCTGTAAAACTTCTTTACTGGCAAGTTGTAAATCAATTTGTGCTTGCTCCGAATAAACTGTAATGAGTGGTTCAAGCCACTGAAGTGTTGCTGCATCCATACCTAATACCATCTGTAATTCTTCCAATGATTCAAAAGATCGATTTCGCGGTTGATAATTCAAGCCCGCATCTTGATATTGCTGTTTTTCCGCACCATCGATTCGCGTCAAATCATCGCTATCACGCCAGTCGAGAATGGCGGCAGCTCGATCAACCGTAGTAGATGGCAATTGGGCTTTACCACCATTAGGCGCGTAATTCATCAAGTTCTGTAATAGCGGTTGCTCCACATTATTGATATTTATTTTACCTGTTTCTGACAACAGCCGTATGCGCAATTTAGCATTCGTGGTATTGATTTGATAAATGCTACCATCGGCTCGCCAACGTTTATTTACATCAGGATTTTGTAACATCCATTCAGCTATCGCTAACCCAGATTCTGCCGTTGCTATCGCCTCAGAATTATTTCTAAGCCCTGTGATGATAGCGGTTTCTCTACGCATACTGAGTGCGAAACTTCCTGCCATAATGGTCAGTAAGCTTAATATCCATAGCACCAAAACCAGTGCCATACCTTGTTGTTTACTCATTTTTCCGTCGCAGTACTACTAACAACTTGGTTTTGAACATCATTCTTGCCCGTAATTTTCAGCGCAATCAACATATCAGACCAAGGTATCTCTTTCTCGTTATCCTGTTTAATAGTAATTTTAACCAACTGTGGCAAGGCGTTTTTATCTAACCATTCGTCATGCCAACTACCACTGCTGGTATCTCCTAAATCATCAGAGCCAAAATAAGAAAATGCAAAATCGCCCACTTTTTTTAGCAAAACCACCTCTTCCTTCTGGTCTTGATTGCTTTCAGTAGAAAAAAATGGCGTTATCGTCACTTTAATAATCTGCTCATCGTCTTCTTTTTTCAGCTCAATAGAAAACAGTTGCAAACCCAATCGTCCAACACTGGCAGGAAATGAGGAAACAAATTGTAAGGACTGGCTTTTACCTTGAAAAGACAGCGATGCTTGCAGATCACTGGTATTTTTAGACTCTTTTACTAATGGCTTGGCAATTGCTAAATACTGTTGAAAAAAATTATAAACAACGGCAACTTCATTCACTTCAGTAATTTTACTTTCCCCTTTATGCCAGCTATCCGCGCAGATTTTCAAGCTACCAAACAGCAATACCACCATGATGCTTAACAAACTCATGGCAATTAGCACCTCAATCAGCGTAAAACCGCTGTTAGACTTATTCATCACAATACTTTGTTGACTAATTTTAGCGTGACTAACTTAACTTCTCTGAAACGCTGCTCATCACCCCAATTTACTGTCACCCTCACTTTAAAAAGCGAGGTGTTTAAAGTGGTGGTGTCGAACTGATCAGGATTAAATTGAAACGCTTGAACGGCAACCTGCCAATGATATTTATCCTGCTCAACACCTACTGCTTCACCGACTTGCAATGGCATTTCTACACCAGTCTTAGCCATTAGCGACTCAGCAAGTTGTACCGCCGCGTTATAGTCTTCCGCAACACCTGCGCTATTAACCCCCAAAGAAAATATATTCAACAGAATACTTAAAGACACCGCTAAAATCGAAAAGGCAATCAGAATTTCCAATAAAGAAAAACCCTGTTGTTTATTTATTTTCAAGTTCAATTTGCCCCGTCAGCCAATTTATATCGATTTTCCACACGCTTTCGCCCCGCTTTAAAGACACGCGCCCACCAGTAGAAGAACCATCACCAAAAAATCGAATACTGCCTTTATTTTTCTCAGTCAACTGGCTTTGTGTTGTTACCACTGTGACTTTAATCGTTTCAGGAATAGCAAAAACCTTGTCTCGATTAGCCACGGTGTAGTTATTTTCGTTAAGATCAAAGGTCACTGTGGTTTCTTTATGTGTCATCAATGCCATTCCTCTGGCATAACGCAATGCTGACACAATATCTCTGGCGGCACGTTGATGTTCAGTTGCGTTATTGCCCGACGAAAGATTAATACCAATAACGGAAAAACCTAATACCATAATAAATAACACTACCATTAATTCCAGTAGCGTAAAGCCCTTATTAAAGCTCAAGGCTATTTATTCCCAACCCAATACATCTCTGTCTTCGCCTTCACCGCCTTCTACGCTGTCGGCACCTAAACTGGATAAATCAAATTTTCCATGTTTGCCTGGAAAGGTGTAAATATAAGGATTTTGCCACGGATCAACAGGCACTTTAGATTTGCGCAGATAAGGTCCATTCCAATTTTTGGTACTATCTGGTGATTCAATCAGTGCGTTCAAACCTTGTTCTTGGCTTGGATAATGCCCCAAATCCAGCTTATACATATCCAAGCTTGCCATTAGCTCCTCAATTTGCACCTTGGCAGCTTTAACTTTAGATTCCCCCATGTGTTTCATAACCTGAGGACCAACTATGCCCGCCAGCATAGCAATAATACCTAAGACAACTAAAAGCTCCAGTAAGGTGAAACCAGACTGTTTAGAGTGTTGTGTGTACATCATTTGCTCCATAAAAGTGTAGTGAAATCAAGATACGCGCTGTAATAACAGCATTATAACCGCGACTTTTAAATTTATGATTAAGTGTATCATATCAATACTATCTCACAGCAGTGCAACGCGATATTGATGTTCAATAACTGATTGCATCACGACTTTTTAACCGTTCAGTAAGACGTGACTGACTACTTGAATTGCTTAAATCAGACTAAATGAACACTACCAGAACCCCTATCGGTATGTGATAATAAAGCCTCTTTTCACACACAGGGCAACAGCAATGGATGACAACAAAAAGAAAGCACTAGGCGCGGCATTAATGCAAATCGAAAAGCAGTTCGGTAAAGGTTCGGTTATGCGTATGGGTGATGTAGCTTATTCGCGTGATATTGATGTGGTTTCAACAGGCTCTTTGGGTTTAGATATTGCTTTAGGTGTAGGTGGCTTGCCGCGTGGTCGTGTGGTTGAAATTTATGGACCTGAGTCATCTGGCAAAACCACGCTAACTTTACAAGTGATTGCTGAAATGCAAAAACTGGGTGGTGTAGCGGCATTTGTTGATGCGGAACACGCGTTGGATTGCGGTTATGCGCAAAAATTAGGTGTTAATGTTGATGATTTGCTGGTTTCTCAGCCTGATACGGGTGAGCAAGCCTTAGAAATTGTTGATATGTTGGTACGTTCTGGCGCGGTGGATATTGTTGTCATTGATTCAGTTGCCGCGCTAACACCTAAAGCGGAAATCGAAGGCGATATGGGCGATTCACACATGGGGCTACAGGCGCGTTTGATGTCCCAAGCGTTGCGTAAACTCACAGCAAATATCAAGCGTTCTAATACTCTGGTTATTTTTATTAACCAAATCCGCATGAAAATCGGTGTGATGTTTGGTTCACCAGAAACCACTACAGGCGGTAACGCACTAAAATTTTATGCCTCAGTTCGTTTAGATATACGTCGCATTGGTTCAGTCAAAAAAGGCGATGACGTTATCGGCAATGAAACCCGTGTTAAAGTGGTTAAAAACAAAGTCGCTCCCCCCTTTAAACAAGCTGAATTTGAAATTTTATACGGTGAAGGCATTTCTTTCACAGGTGAATTAGTTGATTTAGGCGTAGCTTACGGTTTTATTCAAAAAGCAGGCTCGTGGTATAGCTATGGCAGTGACAAAATAGGGCAGGGCAAAGATAATGCAAGAACCTATCTAAAAGAAAATCCCGATAAAGCCAAAGAAGTGGAAGCTAAAATAAGAGCTGAAGCCTTTAAAAAACCCCATGTTGCTGTTCAAGAATTTACGCCAGACGCTGATGAACTGAGTGAAGGAGAATCATAAGCTCCTATGGTTTTAGATGCTGATAGGGACGCGATTAATCCCATCTCTACTGAAATCAAAAACAGTTGTTTACGCCTGCTTATGCGCCGCGAACATAGCCAAAAAGAACTGCTCACTAAATTGTTGCTAAGAGGTTTTAACAAAGAGGATAGCCTGCCAGTTATTGCCGAATTAACCAGCCAAGGTTGGCAAAGTGACAGCCGTTATGCTGAAAGTTATGCGCGGCATCGAATACAAAAAGGCTATGGTTCGCTTGCTATCGCTTATGAACTTAAACAAAATGGCGTAGAAGCAGTTAATCTTGATACTATCATGTTAGCATTCGCCGATAGTTGGCTAGAATTGCTTGAACAGGTGTATCACAAAAAATATGACCACGACACGCGTTTAAGCCGTTCAGAATGGGCAAAACGCTGTCGTTTTTTAATGCAGCGGGGGTTTCCCAGCACGCTAATGACTGCTTTATGCCAACAATTAAATATTCAGTTTATCTAAGTTTTCCACCTTCAAACTCCCTACTACCATGAAAAAAATGACTAGCGCAGAGTTGCGCTCCGCTTTCCTAGACTTCTTTCAACAACGCGGACACGCTGTAGAAGCGTCTAGCTCACTGATTCCAACTAATGATCCGACGCTATTATTTACCAATGCGGGCATGGTGCAGTTTAAAGATGTCTTTTTAGGGCGAGAACAACGCGAATTTACCAAAGCTGCCACTAGTCAACGCTGTGTGCGTGCAGGCGGCAAGCATAACGACTTGGAAAATGTCGGCTACACCGCACGGCATCACACCTTTTTTGAAATGCTGGGCAATTTTAGCTTTGGCGATTATTTCAAAAAAGACGCGATTCATTATGCGTGGGATTTTTTAACCAAAGAATTAGACATTCCTGCCGAAAAATTATGGGTCACGGTATTTGAGGAAGACGCAGAAGCCGAACAAATTTGGTTAGAAGATATTGGTGTCGATAAAAACCGCTTATCGAAAATTGGCGCGAAAGATAATTTTTGGTCAATGGGAGATACGGGACCTTGTGGACCTTGTACGGAAATATTTTACGATCATGGCGAACATATTGCGGGTGGACCTCCTGGTACGCCTGAGGAAGACGGCGATAGATATATCGAAGTCTGGAACTTAGTTTTCATGCAATACGACCGAGATATTGACGGCACACTCACGCCGTTACCGAAACCCTCTGTTGATACAGGTATGGGCTTAGAACGTATTGCCGCTGTCGTCCAAGGTGTGCATAGCAATTATGAAATTGATTTATTCCAAAAATTACTGGCAGCAGCGGCGCGTTTAGCTAACACCACTGACTTAAATCAAAGTTCGTTACGCGTGATTGCCGACCATATTCGCTCGTGTGCGTTTTTGATTGCTGATGGTGTCATGCCCTCTAATGAAGGACGCGGTTATGTATTACGCCGCATTATTCGCCGCGCTATTCGTCACGGCTATCGTTTAGGTATTCAAGATGTCTTCTTTTATCAATTAGTCACGCCGTTAGTTGAAGAAATGGGTGAGGCTTTTCCTAAATTGAAAGCTAATCAAGCCCAAGTCGAGCGCGTGTTACAAAAAGAAGAACAACGTTTTGCCGAAACGCTAGGGCAGGGCATGAAAATATTGGAAGCCTGTGTTGCTAAATTACACGGCACGGTTATTTCAGGCGAGGTGGTGTTTCAACTCTATGACACTTACGGTTTCCCAGTCGATTTAACCGCTGATTTTGCCCGCGAGAATAACTTAACGGTAGATCATGCAGGTTTTGAAATCGCCATGAACGCCCAGCGTGATAGAGCGCGTTCAGCTAGTAGTTTTGGCGGCGATTATCACCAAGATATTAAGCTCGATAGCCAAACAGAATTTACAGGTTATGACCATCTTGATGATACCGCGCACATCGTTGCATTGTATCAACAAGGGAAATCCGTTGACCATTTGAATGCAGGCGAAGAAGGTTTGGTGGTGCTGGATAAAACGCCATTTTATGCCGAATCAGGCGGTCAAGTGGGCGATAGCGGACAAATTGTCGTTGCGGGTGCAGTGTTTGAAGTCAGCGACACCCAAAAACAAGGCGGAACGTTATTTTTACACAAAGGCAAGCTAGTTTCAGGCGCATTAAGTACAGGTCAAACCGCGCTAACCACCGTCAACGCCGCTGCGCGTAAAGCCACTGAACTCAACCATTCCGCCACGCATTTACTTCATGCTGCATTACGGCAAACGCTAGGAGAACACGTTACGCAAAAAGGTTCATTAGTAAATACTGAACGCCTACGTTTTGACTTTTCGCATTTTGAACCCGTGACCGATGAACAAATTAGAACGATTGAATGTCTAGTTAATGAACAAATTCGTTCAAATAATCCCGTATCCGCACAAGTCATGGCGAAAGATGATGCAGTCAAAGCAGGTGCTATGGCGTTATTCGGCGAAAAATACGGTGCAGAAGTGCGAGTATTAAAAATAGGTGAATTCTCGACTGAACTGTGCGGCGGTACACACGTTGATAGAGCAGGGGACATTGGTTGTTTTAAAATTATCAGTGAAACAGGTGTTGCCGCAGGTGTGCGTCGTATTGAAGCAGTCACAGGTGGCGGCTGCATCGATTGGTTAGCGGAGCGTGATAAAGCATTAACCAGTATTGCCAATCTACTAAAAAGCCCCGCAGACAAAACCTCTGAAAAAGTGGAACAACTACTGGAAAAAAACCGTAGCCTAGAAAAACAACTCGAACGCTTAACCGCAAAACTTGCCAGCGCAGCAGGTAATGAACTGATTGCCCAAGCAGTGGAAATAAATGGCGTAAAAGTGTTAGCTGTTAAACTCCACGATGTCGCCGCTTCCTCGTTACGCGACATGGCTGACCAGTTAAAAAACAAACTCGGCAGTTGCGCTATCGTGTTAGCCGTCGTTGAAGGCGATAAAGTCAGCCTAGTCGCTGGTGTCTCTAAAGACACGATGGGCAAAGTCAAAGCTGGCGAGTTAGTCAATTTTGTCGCAACGCAAGTCGGAGGTAAAGGTGGTGGTAAACCTGATTTAGCGCAAGCAGGTGGTACGAATCCTGCGGCATTAGCGGGGGCGTTGGTGGGTGTTTCCGCTTGGGTGCAAGAACGATTAGGTGCGTAATCTGAATCGAGAGCTAGACCTTTCGGGTTTTAAAAACCCGAAAGGTCTCTGATAACAAAAAGTCATCCTAATTTGGAGTAAAAAATGACAGCAACACATTTTAAAACCATCGTTATCGGCTTAGCCTCTTGCTTGTTGGTCTCAGCCGCTTACGGTAAATGTTATCCTGGATTGGATTGCCCCGCAGATTTACCTAACGCAAAGAACACCACACCTAGCCAACCAGCTCCTTCTAGCAGTTCATCAGCAGAACTAGAGATGGTGCTGATTGAAGGCGGTTGTTTTAACATTGGTAGTCCAGAATCTGAACCACTAAGAGGACACAATGAAAAACAGCATCAAGTCTGTGTAGACGATTTTTACTTAGGCAAATATGAAGTCACGCAAGCACAATGGCAAGCTGTCATGGGTAGTAATCCATCTAAATTTCATGGCGATAATCTGCCTGTTGAACAAGTCAGTTATTTGGATATTCAACAATTTATCGCTCGTTTAAATCAGCAAACGGGTAAAACCTATCGTTTACCTACCGAAGCTGAATGGGAATATACGGCGCGAGCAGGGACGACCACACCCTTTTATACAGGCAACTGTATTAGCACTCAGCAAGCCAATTACAATGGTGGTACAGTTGATTACAATGACTGTGGTGGGAAAACAGGAGTATATAAACAAACTACGGTAGCAGTCGGCTCGTATCCTGCCAATAGCAGGGGGTTGTATGATATGACGGGTAATGTGTGGGAATGGACGTGTTCAGTTTATGTTGAACAGTATGATGGTAGCGAAAAACAATGTGCCAGCAATAATGATGCTAAGTCGTTACGGATAGTTCGCGGTGGTTCGTGGGACAACGACAGACCGTACCTCTTGCGCTCGGCGTTCCGTGACTATAGCATACCCGATGACCGTAAAGACAACCTCGGTTTTCGTCTTTCTAGGATGTAACTCTTTGCTCTTTTACCCTTTTTTGCTTTAACCTAACTAGACCTTTCAGGTTTTTAAAACTTGAAAGGTCTAGTTCCTTAACAGTTGAAGAAAACAAACCATGAATTCAAACCGTAGAAAATTTTTAAAAAGCACGGCTTTGTTCTCAGCCGCATTGCTTTGTGGTCATCACACTTGTGCGCGGGCAAAAGATGCACCTAGAGCGTGTTCGTTACGCGGTGGACTGCAAGCCAATGGCATTGATGATCTGTATAGAACGTCAGGTAATAGCGACTTAGACCGTAGTATTAACTTAGAATTAACCCATGTTGCTGATAGTTTCAATCTATTACCTGGTTTTGGCTTCTGCGATGACAACAATGCTTTCGCAACTCCTGAAACATGGATACCCAATACTAAAGGCACAGTGGTTTTTGGTAAACAATTGTTATCTGATGAATTATTACTTAATGAATGGGGCGGTTTAGCGGTAGCAGGGATTATAGCGCATGAATTTGGACACATCTTTCAATACCAAAGTGAGTTTTATCAACTTTTAACCCAATCACAAACTACACACAGATTATTAGAATTACACGCTGATTATTTAGCGGGCTATTATCTGGGCTTAAAACGGCTACGCAGTGGCGAAATTGATATTAAAGGCTTTCTCGACAGCTTATATTTAAAAGGTGATACCCATTTTAATTCACCCACCCATCACGGTACGCCAATAGAACGTGCAAAAGTGATGTTAGAAGGTTATAAAATCGGCTTAACAAACAATAACAATATTCAGCAAGTTGCTGAAACAGGTATGAATCTAGTATTTACAAATGACCTCACTTAATTTTAAACTCATCGCTATCGGCTTAACGTCATTATTCTTAGTCTCAGTTGCAGAAGCTAAATGCTATCCTGGTTTAGACTGCCAAGAAGATTTGCCTAATGCGAATAACACTGCCAGCCAACAAGTACCTGAATCTCAACTCGAAATTTCGTTTAAAGTACACAACACCACTAAATACACCATTAAACAACTTTTAGTTTCTGAAAATGGTAAAAAGTGGAGTGGGGCTGACATAGGTGCTGGCATCAGAGCAGGTGAGTCAGAAACGTTAATGTGGAATTCTAGTGCCGATAACGAAGACTGCAAACAATTAATTAAAGCCGTTTTTTCCGATGGTGTAGAAGGTGAGCCAGCTATATTTGATTTTTGTGAAACAGATTTGGAATTAGAGTTTTCTAGATAATTCAGGACTCAGTAAAGGTGAACATTACAAAACGCAAGAAAGCCATAGTCGCGAAGATGGTTCACGCGCTCAACCCGATGTCATTATCTATTTGCCAGAAGGTAGGCACTTAGTTGTTGATGTTAAAGTATCGATTGTTGCTTACAACGATTACGCCAATTCTGATAATGAGCAAGTCAGGGATGCCGCGCTTAAACGCCATATTGATTCTGTTCGCGCCCATATCAAAGGGCTTTCGGGTAAAAATTATCAAGAAATTTATCAATTGAAATCGCTGGATTTCGTCATTATGTTCATACCCATAGAACCCGCTTTTATGCTGGCTATCGCTCAAGATGGTGAACTTTGGCAAGAGGCGTGGACAAAGAATGTCTTGTTGGTTAGCCCAAGCACTTTGCTTTTTGTGGTGCGTACTGTGGCTAATTTATGGCGACAAGAGCAGCAAACCCGAAATTCTTAAGACATTGCTAAACGGGGAGGTGAGTTGTATGACAAATTGGTTGGTTTTGTGGATGATTTTGAAAAAATAGGTGATAGGCTCAAGCAAGCCCAAAAAAGTTACGACGATGCGTTTGGGAAATTTACAGGTGGGAGAGGCAATGTTATTCGACAAGCACAAATGCTTAAAGACTTGGGCGTTAAACCAACTAAATCATTACCATCAACGATTGTCGATTTAGCATTGGAAGATGATTTAATTAAATCGCTTCATGTAGATTAAGCCATGCCTAAATGCGATAAGATTTACCGCAGTACAATCAAGTAAAATAGCCGATCAAAAATTTGGCATTATGCGCGTATAACGTGGCTTATACCTTTATAATACCGTATTAACACACATAAAAAACTTTTACCATAGCGAACTGGAAGAGTCTCTTCATAATGCTTCGCAAAAAATAACACACAACAGGTTTAAAAATGGCACTTTATGTCTATAAATTTGGCGGCACATCGGTCGGTAATGTCGAGCGTATAAAAGCTGTCGCTGAAAAAGTAAAAAAAGCTCATGACTTGGGCGATCAAATTGTGGTGGTTTTGTCGGCAATGAGCGGCGAAACGAATCGTTTAATCGGCTTGGCAAAACAAATGCAGGTGTATCCTACCGAACGGGAATTGGATGTTTTAATTTCCACGGGCGAGCAGGTAACTGTGGCGTTATTGAGTATGGCGTTGCATGAACTGGGTTGTGATGCCTGTTCTTATACGGGTAGTCAGGTCAAAATATTAACGGATAGTAGCTATACTAAAGCGCGTATTCGTAAAATTGATGATGTTCGAATTCGTAACCATCTTAATGAGGGTAAAGTTGTGGTGGTGGCAGGTTTTCAGGGCGTTGATGAAGACGATAACATCACCACCTTGGGTCGCGGCGGTTCAGATACTACGGCGGTCGCGTTAGCCGCTGCCTTAAAAGCTGATGAATGTCATATTTATACTGATGTCGATGGGGTTTATACCACAGACCCTAGAGTAGAACCGAAAGCTCGCCGTTTGGATAGAATCACGTTTGAAGAAATGCTGGAAATGGCAAGTTTAGGTTCAAAAGTATTGCAAATTAGGTCAGTGGAGTTTGCAGGCAAGTATAATGTTGCGTTGCGGGTATTATCATCATTTAAAGATGGGTGTGGCACACTCATTACTTACGAGGAATCACAAATGGAAAGTGCGTTAATTTCAGGCATTGCTTTTAATCGAGATGAGGCAAAATTGACCATCACAGGCGTACCTGATTTACCTGGGGTAGCGTTTAAAATTTTAGGTCCGATTGCTGACGCGAATATTGAAGTGGATATGATTATTCAAAATATTGCCGAAGATGCGACCACGGATTTCACCTTTACAGTGCATCGCAACGATTACCAACGTGCTAAAACCTTATTGGAGCAAACTTGTGTTACTTTAGGTGCAAGAAAAGTGGCAGGTGATAATAGCATTGTGAAGGTGTCGATTGTAGGTGTCGGTATGCGCTCTCATGCAGGTATTGCCAGCACTATGTTTCAAACGCTGGCGGTTGAGGGCATTAATATTCGCATGATTTCTACATCAGAAATTAAAATTTCGGTGGTGGTCGATGAGAAATATTTGGAACTCGCGGTAAGAGCGTTACATGCGGCATTTAAGTTAGAGCAGGGCAGTGAAGGTTAACAATTGTGTTAGGTTTTCAATATTCTTAATCGAAAATAGTCGTCCACAATGAAATAAATAGGAAATACTCATGGAAAAAAATGAAGCAATGTCCTTCATTATTAAATTGCTTAGGCTAATGCTGGAAAAAGACGGCTCTGACTTGTTTATTACTGCTGGTTTTCCACCAGCGGTAAAAATTAAAGGCAAAATGATACCTATGTCAAAACAGCCTTTATCGCCGAATGATGCCAAAGCAGTTACGCAGTGCATTATGAATGATAAACAGCTTAAGGAATTTGAATCCACACAGGAATGTAATTTTGCTATTGCGCCCCCAAATCTGGGGCGTTTTCGCGTTAATGCGTTTGTTCAGCAGGGTTGTCAGGGCTTGGTAATGCGAGTAATCGCTGCCGAAATACCCAATTTTGATAAACTAGGACTGCCAGCCGTTTTAAAAGACGTAATTATGGCGAAAAATGGCTTAATTATCATGGTCGGTGGTACAGGTTCTGGTAAATCGACTTCAATGGCGGCGATGGTTGATTACCGCAATGAAAATAGTTATGGTCATATTATTACCATAGAAGACCCTATCGAATATGTGCATCCGCATAAAAACTGCGTGATGATGCAAAGAGAAGTCGGTGTGGATACCAAAAGCTGGGAGATTGCCTTACACAATACTCTGCGACAAGCTCCAGATGTGATTCTGCTTGGAGAAATTCGTGATGCGGAAATTATGAATTTTGGACTTGAATTCGCCCAAACAGGGCATTTGGCAATGGCTACACTGCACGCTAACAATGCCAATCAAGCAATTGATCGGGTATTGGGATTTTTCCCAACTGAAACACAAGTCAAATTAATGCAAGATCTTTCGGTTAATTTACGCGCTATCGTTTCCCAGCGTCTGGTAAAAACTGTTGATGGCGGGCGATGCGCTGCGATTGAAATTTTGTTAAATACGCCGTTAATTTCAGATTTAATTGCCAAAGGCGAAGGCTCTAGTATTAAGCCTATTATGAAAAAATCGCGTGAATTAGGAATGCAAACCTTTGACCAAGCCTTGTTTGATCTATATCACAGCGGCAAAATAAATTACGAAGAGGCCTTAAGAAACGCGGACTCGACTAATGAATTACGCCTACAAATTAAATTGGCTGAAGGTGGCGATTTAAGTCAAGGTGGATTGTCATTAGAGAACAAAGAGGAAGATGAAGATGAATAAATATAAAATATAATTCATCAGCAATACATTGATATGATGCAATAATCTTGTTTTACCACCCACAGTATTTATCCATTTATTATGCTTAAGCCAGTAAACACCATCGATTTAAAACCTTTTTTAAGATTAATGTTAGAAAAAAAGGCAGATTATTTGTCCTTGAAGGTAGGTTCGCCAATCATGCTTTGTTTAGCTGGTGAAAATAAACCCTTGGGCAAAACAGAGTTAACTGATGCCATGACGGATCAAATTGCTTTCAGTATGCTCACTGAAAAGCAAAAAAACACTCTGATTAAGTCTAGTAAAGTAACCATTGACTACATTACGCCTGATGACGAGTATTTTAACGTTCATATTGAAGTAGAAGACAATGGCTTATCGTTGCTAATCAAAGCTTATAGTACTGATGAAATTCAGAGCATCAAAGAAAATAAACCTATTGAAGTATTAGGTAAAGCACCGATAGGTAACTTAGACCTCCTACCGTATTTGAAAAAAATAATTGAACTGGGTGCATCTGATCTATTTTTAACAGTTGATTCGCCTGTTAAAGCGAAGGTTTTTGGAAGAGCAGTTAAATTGGACGATTTTTTACTCACGCCTGAGCTAACAAAATCAGCCACGCTGAGTATTATGACGCAAGAGCAAATTGACGAATTTCAATCCACTAAAGACCTAGATTTTGCTATCGCTATGCCCGATGGTAGTGCGCGTTTTCGAGCCAATGCTTTTTATCAACGTAAAACCGTTGGTTTGGTTATGCGGCTAATTCCATCGGTTATTCCTACTGCTGAAAGCATGGGGCTACCCGAAATTTTATTAGAACTCATCATGGCAAAACGCGGCTTATTATTAATGGTAGGCGCGACAGGTTCTGGAAAATCAACCACACTAGCAGCAATGATTAATCACCGCAATGCAAATGTGGCAGGGCATATTCTCACCATTGAAGACCCCGTAGAATTCTCACATCCTAACCTCATGTCCATCATGAACCAACGTGAAGTTGGCATTGATACTGCTTCTTATGCAAGGGCATTGAAAGCCAGCTTGCGTGAAGCCCCCGATGTTATTTTAATCGGTGAAATTCGTGACAGAGAAACAATGGAAGCTGCGCTAGAACTAGCCAACACAGGGCATTTGTGTATTTCAACTTTACACGCAAATAATGCCAACCAAGCGATGGATCGTATCATCAATATGTTTCCACACGTTCAACACAGACAATTATTCATGGATATTGCAACGAACTTAAATGGCGTTGTTTCTCAGCGTTTAATTCCTGACTTACAAGGAAAACGCTGTGCAGCCATTGAAGTAATGATTAATACGCCACATGTATCTAGTTTAATTTTAAAAGGCGAGTTAAATGAAATTAAAGAAGCGATGAAAACCAGTGGTAGCAAAGGTATGAAAACATTTGATGATGCTTTGCATGATCTTTATAAAGCAGGAAAAATTAGCATGGAAGAAGCACTAAAAAATGCTGATTCACGAAATGACTTAGAAGCCAAAATGACATTTGGTTAAGTCTATCTTTAGAAATCTTTAATTATTGGCGGGAGGAGTGGTTTTTAATAGGTTCGTTAAAAGATACTTTTAATTTAACATAATATACATTATGCGAAGTTATGTAGTGAGCGATTATAAGAGCGGATTCGTGATTCTGATTCGAGTAATACTGTCAAAACTATAAACGTGTTCAGCCGGTGATTCTGCGCAACGACCAATTAGATGATGAATTTCCCTATCGCTATTTTCTACATAAATTCTGACATTACGCTGTAGTGTATTTTTACATATTGGACAAGTCGCCCAATAACTCACTAATTGTATTTTCCTAATCGGTATGTCGTGCGTTTAAAAATTAGGCTGGTGTTGATACCGCCAAATGCAAAATTATTGCTCATAACATAATCGCAGTCTAATGGTCTAATATCGCCTTTAATATAATCCAGCGGCGCACAGGCAGGATCGATATTATCAAGATTAGCGGTAGCATGAAACCAGCCTTCATTCATCATGTTGATTACCGTCCATGCTTCCAACGCGCCACAAGCACCCAGAGTATGACCAGTAAAACTTTTCAATGAACTGATAGGCGTATGTGTACCGAATACAGCGGCGGTGGCATGACTTTCGGCGACATCACCATGCGTAGTCGCCGTGCCATGTGCGCTGATATAACCAATAGCGGATGCGTCTGTGTGTGCATTTTGTAACGCTAGCCGCATAGCCGTTTGCATACTGTTACAGTCAGGTTGCGTGACATGCAGACCGTCTGAATTAGTGCCGAAGCCAACCAGTTCCGCATAAATACGCGCACCGCGTGCTAGTGCGTGTTCGCGCTCTTCGAGAATTAATGTTCCTGCGCCCTCCCCTATGACTAAACCATCACGATCACGATCAAACGGTCTGGGGCTTTTTTCAGGCGTTTCATTACGCAGACTGGTGGCAAATAGAGTATCAAACACAGCCGCTTCTGATGGGCTAAGTTCTTCTGCACCACCTGCGACCATCAACATTTGATAGCCGTGTTTAATGGCTTCATACGCATAACCGATACCCTGACTGCCAGAAGTACAGGCACTGGAAGTCGTATAGATGCGTCCATTAATGCCAAAAAACAAGCCAATATTGACCGCTGTGGTATGCGCCATCATCCGAATATACGAAGTGGCATTAAGACCGTTCACCGTATGATTGAGTAGCATATTGCCAAATTCGCTCAGTGCGTCAAAACTACCCGCCGAACTGCCATAAGCAATGCCCACTTGTCCGCTGTTAAGACAAGGATTGTTCAATAAACCCGCATCGATAAGTGCCAATTCGGTAGCGTAAGTTGCCATTAACGCCACACGTCCCATACTGCGCGTTTGTTTTCTGGAATAATGTGCAGGTCTCGTAAAATCAGCGGGGGCGGCTAAACGGGTATTTAAACCGTCGTATTTATCCCAATCGTGTATGGTTTGAATGCCTGTTGATTGGCTTTTAAGCCGTGCGGCGATTTGTTGCCAGTCATTGCCTATCGGTGAAATGCCTGCCATGCCTGTTACAACCACTCGTTTCAACATAAGCCTCCGTTGACTGAAATAACCTGCCGCGTGATATAACCCGCATCTTCCGACATTAAAAAAGCCACTGCGGCGGCGACTTCTTTTGGATTGCCAACTCTGCGAGCGGGGATCATTTTTTTGATTTCATCCACTGGTAAATTATCGAGCATTTCCGATTCAATTAAGCCAGGTGCAACGCAATTAACGGTAATATCACGTTTTGCCAGCTCTAACGCCAGTGCTTTGGTCGCGCCGATGATACCCGCTTTTGCTGCACTGTAATTGACTTGCCCACGATTGCCCATCAGCCCTGATACGGAGGACAAAGTCACAATACGCCCCGCTTTGCGCCGTCTTATCATCGGCATGATGACAGGCTGTAAGACGTTATAAAAGCTGTCCAGATTGGTGTGTATCACACTGTCCCATTCTTCACCCGTTAATGATGGAAACGCATTGTCAGCGGTAATACCCGCATTACACACTACGCCGTAATAAGCCTCATGCGTGTCCATATCTTGCGTGAGCTGTTCAGCACATTGTTCACGATTGGCTATATCAAACTGTAATAGCCGTGCTGATTGCCCCAGTTGTTCAATTTCCGCGATAACCTCACGCGCCTGTGCGGTTTGGCTACGACAATGTATTACTAAGTCAAAGCCTTGTCTGGCGAGATATAAGGCAATCGCTTTACCGATACCCCGACTTGAACCTGTGACTAAAATGGTTTTTTTCATGATGTCTGTATGGTTGGCGGTTGGTAGACGGTGAGATTGGCAATAACTTCAATGCCTGTGGCGTTGATTTTACAGTCAAACACCCCCAATTTTTCGTCCTGCATAATATTTTTTATGTGTATGTTCAGGTGTGTACCGACCGCAAAACTGCCGACATTGCTGGTGTAACGGCGTGTTCCCAATAAAAAACCTATTTTTATCGGTTCTCCCGCTTGTTGTGCCTGAATACCTGCATAAGCGGCAATGGCTTGTGCCATGTATTCAATCCCCGCATAAGCAGGTACGCTTTTGTTATCACCCAGCAAGCCGTCATCACGCACTGTTAGTTCAGCGCATAAAGATTGTTCGTCAAAATCAATGATGCGATCCAGTAACACCATGCGCCCGCTGTGGGGGATAAGTTCGGCTATATCACTATAATTTATCAAATCAGATGTACTCAAAATTTGATACTTTCCAACTATTCATTAGAAGAAGCGACAACAACTTTATCAGCTCTTTCAATTATCAACATATTTAACTCTTCAATGGTTTTTACGTTTTCTGTAGTTAGCATCATCAGGTCTTTTGATATTGGAAAAACAAAGTTTTTGAATTCAAAGTGCTTAAGCCTATTAGGCATATTCAAGTCACAAAATACTACAGGTCTATCACTGGTAATAAATTTTTTATCAGTCTCACTCTTAATGAATTTAATATTACCTTTACGGTTATCTGAAAAATCAAACGTTAATATAGGTAAAAATATAAACTGAATGGTTTTCCTTGCATTTTCATCCTTAAATTTTTTAAATCTTTTTTCAAGAAATTTTAAAAATTTTGTATCAGGAAGAAGATTTTTGTTTTCGTCCTGAGCATTATTGTAAATTTCGATCAAATTTTCTGCATATTCCTTTGAAAGCTCTTTCATGCAAGGTGTGCGCCAAAATTGAATTGCAACCATTAGCTTCATTATTTTTAAAAACTCAGGTTGATCCTGTATAGCTATTAACATATCTGGATTCTCTTTTAACATATTTAAATATTTTGAAAATTCCCCCTCAATATCTGAATAAAAGTTTTCAATTAATACCGTTTTTTCATCTCTATATTCAAGTGTATGAAGATTTATTTCATATAGTATCTGAGATGTTTTCCAATACTTGATCTTTCCATATTCTTTTTTATATGTAAAAATATTGCCTTTTTCATCGCAAAATCCTTTAAGATAAAATTGAGGGACAAAATGGTGGTTTTTAGATATATTACTCATAAAAAAATCTCATGTTATTGCAATCACAATAGATAAATTATTGCCGCCAAAAGCAAAAGAATTACTCTGGCAAACAGTAATACTACGTCCTAGCGTTATTCCTTTTTCTACTAAATTCAAGAGAGGCAACTCACTATCCAGTTCGTCATCATTAATATTGGGAATTAATGTACCATCTGCATTATCCACTAACAACAGCCAACAAAATCCCAGCTCCAATGCTGCCGCCGCGCCTAGCGTATGCCCTGTCATACCTTTGCTAGAACTGGCGGCAACGTGGCTACCAAATAACGCATTCACGGCTTTGCTTTCCATTGCATCATTTAATACCGTCGCCGTACCGTGCAGATTCAAATAATCAACTTCATCGGGTTGCTTGCCAGCATCATTTAAAGCCAGTTGCATAGCGGTGATAACCGCCGTCCCTTCGGGATCAGGAGCTGAAAAATGATGCGCATCACTACTCGCCCCGATGCCTAATAACTCCACCGACGCAGGTTCTTTACTCAATACAAACAAACTTGCCGCCTCACCAATATTAATACCATTACGATATTTCCCAAACGGTTTGCAATACCCTGTACTTAACGACTCCAGCGCGGCAAAACCATGAAGCGTCAAACTGCACAAACTGTCAGCACCGCCAACAATTACCGCATCACACACACCCAGATTAATCAGCCGACGTGCAGACGCAAACGCCTTACCACTCGATGAACAAGCGGTAGAAATCATGTAAGCAGGTGCAGTTAAACCCAAATAAGCCGCCAGAAAATCTGCACCTGCACCTATTTGTTGCTGTTTATAATGAAACTGTTCGGGCAGTATTGCACTCGCCAATGCTAGTTCCGTATTTCTAACGCCAGAAGTACTTGTTCCCAACACCACACCAACACGATCATAGTCAAATTTCGCTATCATGCTGTCAACTGTTGGTCTAATTTGACTTAACGCCGCCAGCAATAATTGATTATTTCGACACGCATAAAACGGCGAATCTATTTCAGGTAATTCCGCTGTCACTTGACCAACAATCGCAGGAAAACCAAATTCACTGGTGGCGATTAAACCCGAACGGTCGCCCTGCAATAAACGTTTTAATATATCAGAACGAGAATTTCCAGCCGCACACAACAAACCGACATCATTCAGATAAAGTTTCATAACTGACGGTTTTAATGTGTAGCGTGTAATGATAGCGGTGATTGATGACAGTAACCGATTTAGCCCACGCCGTATCAGCCTGTAAATACTCAACTTCAACGCGTAGTTCATCATCATAATACAAACGACGATGTTTATTATCAGCTTCTAAACGCCAGTGCAAAGGCAATAATTTTTGCAACTCCACAGGCGACCAATAGACCAATTGTAAATCCTTAATAATATATTCAGGCGAAAAATCGGCGGGTAATAATGGGCTTTTATCCAGCGAGAGCGTTTTGCCGTCATAGTTTAAATTAAATAAACTCATGCCCTCATTGCTTAAGCCTGCAATAGCGATGTGTTTTTTATCCAGTTCCAACACACACAACAGCGATTCCTGCTTATCTGCCCAAATGGCGGTGATTTGCTGTACTATACGTCTGGGTGGGTCTATCGGTGCTGCCATTGGTATAACTGATTCAACCGATTCAACAGGCGTTAATACCGCACAGCTATTCAAACAAACCAGCAACACACAGATTAATCGGCTCGGCATAACTCAACCAGCGTATCCAATCGGCTACGCGCATTTTTAACATACGGATTGGCTTCATCCCACGCATAACCTGCCAGTATTGAACAAATCATGGCTTTAACCTCAGGTTGCTGACGGTCATGAAAAATCACATCCTGAAAACGTCCGTCATACCACGCATCAACAAACACCCGAAAGGTATTCACGCCACGTTGTAAAGGCAAGGCATAATCCGTATTCCAATCGACTATTTCGCCTTTAAATTGTCTATCCAACACCTCAGCAGCAAGACTGGCAGACTTCATGGCAATGGTAACGCCTGATGAAAACACAGGGTCTAAAAATTCCCCCGCATTGCCCAACAGCGCGTAACCGTTGCCATACAGACTTTTGACATTGGCAGAATAGCCAACAATGGTATTAATCGGCTCATCAAACACCGCGTTTTTCAATAACTCACGCAAGCCGTCATCTTGATTAATAATATCCCACAACGCGATTTTATTATCATTCATCGACTGATAAAAAGATTCTTCCGCAACCACGCCGATACTACTGCGCCCATTACTAAACGGAATCAACCAAAACCACACATCTTTATGCTCAGGATGCACGGTAATACGGATTTTATTTCTATCAAACTGCGTGTTATCAATACGGTCTTCAATATGACCGAACAGAGCTTTTCGCACAGGAAAACCCGACGGCGATTCTAAATCCAGCAAGCGTGGCAAAATACGCCCAAAACCACTGGCATCCAGCACAAAATCCGCTTCATAATTCACCACATCACCCGACGGTTCACGCACCTCAAGCGTCGGTTTATCGCCTGAAAAATCCACCACCATCACTTCCGTTTGCCAGCGTATATCCACACCCATGCGTTCCGCTTCCTGAGCCAATATATTATCAAACCGCCCGCGCTGAACCTGAAAAGTCGTTCCCATGCCAGCGGTAAATTTATCCTCAAACATAAACTCTGACCGTTGCTCACGATACACAAACGCCGCCCCGTTTTTAAACTGAAACCCCGCATTGACAACCGCATCCAGCATCCCCGCCTGCACAATAAATTCCATACACTGCGGCAACAAACTTTCACCAATACTAAAACGCGGAAACAATTGCCGTTCCAAAATAGTGACCTGATAACCTTTATTCTGCAACAACGCCCCCGCAATACTGCCAGAAGGCCCTGCACCTATGATAATGATTTTACGCATTTGATGGTTATCCTGATTAACAACAGTGAGTTTATGGATTATTCTAACTGAATTTCACAGGCTCAGTTGAAACTAATCAAACCCTGACATTCACAACGATTTTTAGCGGTAGGTTTTGAGAGTAGTCCAATAGAATACCGCTAACCACCCGCACCCAAACGGCGGCTGATTTTTAGGTTTTGATTTGAGGAGAATTTCAAAATGAATATTACAGAACACAGATCAACAACGATCTAGGCTATTGCTACGATAATATCGTGATTATTTCAGTCGTTGCCAATCAAGCTAAAAGCGATTTAGATTTATCAGGAATTATTAAAAAATCATTAGCCATACATCAGCCTGAAAATCAATTACTGACTGAAAAAGAGTGGTTTCGTATGGCACAATTTTACCCGTTACTAGGCGTTGTAAAGCTACGTTGTCAAGAAAGTTGGTATTCACACGCTTTATCAAAAATTTATCGAATCTCAGCCTTTATTTTTTGTACCATGTTTTGTTCCAGTGCGCCTCTGGAAATACAAGTCAGAGTTACATTAGTGGGTTGGTATACCGCCTCAATCTCTGCTTGCACTGTTAGCTTGTGAGAAATGATCGTCACGGTCATTGCAGTTTTTGTCGTAGTTTTGTTATCGGGTAACGGATTCATTTTTAATAATCCGCAATCTGCCTGAGCCTCGGTTATCGGTAAATTCTGCTGTGCCGTAGTAATAATCCCCGCAATTGAGTCTGAGCGCGTGATTTTATAGCCGTTATGGAGCAGAGCAGTAGTTGCGGCTATAAAAACAACATCTTTTGGGTGTCCAAATACGGTGGTCGCGCTTTGTGAAGCGGATGTTGGAAACGTATATTGCGGCATCATCAATGGTATTATTAATTCATCCGTGCAAGCAGTCATCAGTACGGAGGCGAGTGCGAGATAAATGCTGTTTTTCATAGTGCCACTTATTTCTAACAGTTTCATAAATACCTTGTGGTTTATAAAATTCGGGTTGGTCAACTTTTCTAAGCTGCCTGTACGGCAGTGAACGGGGTTTGAAGATACCGTGTTTAGATTCATAAACTAGATAAATATTTGTCAATAATAGGCGGTAGTTTTTTAGGCGATTTAATGCGCAGTTGTTTATTGACATTAAACCGACCAAACACCACTTCAATATCATGTTTTGTTACTCCAAATATCCCTGTCAAGAATCGAACCATGTGATCTGTTGCTTTACCTCCCACGGGGGTTGCAGTAACACTTATTTTAAGTTGATTACCTTTAACTTTGCCAATTGCATCCTGTTTTGCGCTAGGTGTACCTAGAATATTAAGCACTAACGTTTCACCATCCCACGCACAAAAAGAATTCATTACTAATCGTTTATTACTCATCCTCGTTCCTCCAAAAACGCTGCACTCCTTTAATAACTCCAATCCGCATGATTCAAAATAAACTGATTCAGCTCGTCACGATAAGTACGCCATTGCGGCATAAACTGATCCATGTAAGCGGTAAATTTATCGTTATGATGTCGCTCTAATAAATGCACTAATTCATGAACAATAATGTATTCCAAACAATGTTCGGGTTTTTGTACCAAGTCCAGATTTAACCAAATACGTCGTGCGCTAATATTGCACGTTCCCCATTTGGTTTTCATTTGCTTGATACCCCAATCATGCACTTCTACACCAATAATCAACTGCCATTTATCAATCAGTGCTGGGATTCGTGCTTTTAGCTGTTGCCGATACCATTCAGTCATCACTTGCTGGCGTTTTTCTTCGGAGCTTCCCGACCGAACAGTTAGGTCAATATGGGTATTATGGCGAATAACGACGTTAGGCGCGGCAGGGTGATAAATCACATTTAATAAATACCGCTGTCCTTTTAAATAATAACTTTCACCTGATACATAATGCCGCTGAGCTTGCCGTTGTTGTCCTGCAAATTTAGCAAGCTGTTTTTTTATCCAAACCATTTTAGAAATAACCATCAAGCGCACTGCGTCATCGTTTGTTTTTAACGGCACAGCAACACGCAAGCGACCATCGGGCGGATAAACACCCAGATGTAAGTTTTTTATATCCTTTCTGACTACATTAATCAGCAAATCACCCACAGTAATAACGCTCTCGGTAATCATGTTGATTTTTTACTAACTCAAAAATGTAATCAACTTTATCTTCACCAACGTGATTTTTAACAATGGTTCTAACGGCTTTTGCTCTGACTGGATAATCGCGCCAATCGTCTCTTTTACCGTCTGTTATCGCCTTATCCAGTTTTAATACCAAGGTTTCATCCTGCTCCAAATTGTCATATAAGGCTTTTTGGGCGTGAGTGACTAAGCTTGCAGGGCGTGATGGATTTGTACCATTACCTTGTTTGGTCTGTATTGCCAAATCAACTAGCACTTTCAAATACGCATCATAACTAAGCTGTTTTTCTTGCCATGTAATAATCAATTCATCCAGTAATGCCGACATAGCTTTAAAATGCGCTGGATTAGTCTGATTTTCATCAATAATCAATCGTCGAATATTATTTTCAATGGTTTCCGCCACCGCGCCTTGGTCTTTACGAACAGACTTAGGTAAATGATTAACCGCTGCCACGCCTTCTTTAACCAACAAATCAACCAAAGTCAGATTGTCAAAATTTGCAATCACTTCGCTATCTTCCGCACGAATATAGCTGTCAATTAAATAACGCATTTCTGGATCGTACAGCTTTAAATCTGGTGCATCACCGCTAGTCAGCTTAATAGTCGCACTTGTCGCTTCATAATGCTTAACCTCGGTTTTTATTTGTGCGGCTTCTTTGCTGCTATAGCCCGCTTGGTTCATTTCATTAGCTAATTCAGCATAAGCGCGTACTAACGACCCTGTGAATTTATAAAGATTAAAGCGTTTAGGTTGATTCGCTTGTACCTGATTATCATCGGCAAGATTATTGCCACAAAAATACCGCCCATAATCCACATCATTACGCGGCGATTTAACGGCTTCACATAAATTTTTAACCGCTTCCAAAGCATTGTCTAACTGCTCACGCGCTTGCTTGAGTCGGTTTTTTAGCAAGCCTTCAATATCCTTGGCTTCGTATTCAGCAAACGCCTCCTGCGTATAACTGCTCACCGCTGATTCCAGACTTTTGAATAAATCCTTATAATCAACAATAGTGCCAAATTCTTTATCGTCGCCATCCAAGCGATTAACCCGACAAATCGCCTGAAACAAACCATGATCCTGCATACTGTTATCGATATAAAGCGTGCTGGCAGGTGGCGCATCAAAGCCTGTTAATAATTTATCCACCACAATCAGCAACTTCATCTGTGCAGGTTCTTTGATAAATTGCCTTTTCACTTCATCTTCAAACGCTTCTGGCGTTTTTCCGTTCAGCATTTTTTGATAAATATCGTACTTATAGCGGTTTTCAGTTTGTGCTTTATCGCCTAGGGTTTCGCCTTTGATGCTGTTAAGTGTGGGTATGTAAGAGGTGACAATCGCGCATTGATGAAAACCATTATCTTGAAACAATTGATAAAATTTACAGGCTTCATAAATACTCCCAGCAACTAACATCGCATTGCCTTTACCACTGATAAAACGCGGCTTGCATCCCATATCAAAAATAATATCAGCAACGATTTTACCGAGTCGGTCTTTAGAACTCAATACCTTTTGCAGCGTCCCCCAGCGTTGTTTCAATAATATTTTCCCTGTCTCGTTCAAACCTTGGGTTTTTATTGCAAACCATTCATCTATTTTTTTCTTGTTACCTAAGCGTTGCTCAACTTTTCGCGCCTCATAACGTAAATCCAACACCACACCATCAGCCACCGCCTGATTAAATTTATAAGTGTGAATATATTTACCAAACACCGCACGACTATCGAGGGCATCTTTTTTCAATAACGGCGTACCCGTAAAACCAATAAACACCGCATTAGGTAATAACTGCTTCATCGCTTTATGAAACTTCCCCGCTTGGCTGTGAGTCCGATGACACTCATCAACAAACACAGTCAAATCGCCTTTGACCTTAACGCTACCAGCTAAACTGCGTTTTAATTGCTCAATAAATTCATCATCCGCTGTGGATTTACTGCCAAACTTATGCACTAAGGAACACAATAACCACGGAGTCATCGCGTTCAATTGAGTGGCTAAATCCTGCCCATTTTTAGTGCGATAAATTTCTTCATTAACGCCTAAAAACACCGATTCGATTTGTTTATCCAGCTCCGTGCGGTCGGTGACAATTAACACCCGCGCATTTGGATTAAAGCCGCGAATCCATTTAGTGAGCCACACCATTGTTAAACTTTTGCCACTGCCTTGGGTATGCCAAATAATTCCGCCTTCACGACGGCGAATAAAATCCTGAGCGGCTTTCACGCCAAAATATTGATGAGAGCGCGGCAGTTTCTTAACCCCCGCATCAAACACCACAAAATCATGCACCAACTCCAGCAAACGGCGTTTATCACACAGTTGCAACAAGTGCAGCGTTAATAAATTCTCTTGTTCAAGGTTTTCATGCCACGTTAAAAAATATTTTTCTGGCGTGGCAATTGTGCCGTAACGAATACCTTGGCTATCATTGCCCGCCATCACCAACTGCATGGTAGCAAAAAACGGCTGAATAAAAATTGACTCTTGATTGTCCAGATTTTGCCGTATGCCCTCACTGACGGATACCGTGGCTTTTTTAAGTTCCAATACACCCAGCGCGATACCATTCACATACAACACAATATCAGGACGTTTAACATTTTCGCCTTTAATCGTCACTTCTTCGGCAATCGCAAAATGATTGCTTAACGGTTCAGCCCAGTTAATCAACTCCACGGTTTTCATTAACTGCGTTTCTTTATCAAGCTCCTTAACGCCGTAGCGTAACGCCTCATAAACCGCTTTATTGGTTTGGTATAAACCTTTGCTGGAATCGCTCACCAGCGTGTTGAATTTCTGCACTGCCAGATTAATCAGCCCTTCACTATAACGCGCTGGCTGGTTTAAAAATCGGCGTAATAAATCCACTTCAACAGGGCGTGTGCGCTGTTCATCGTGCCAATTGCCTAGGTAGTCATAGCCTAATTGCTCTGTGAATAAAGCAATCACGCGGTTTTGGGTTGCTCGTTCAGATTCGCCGATATTGCTCATAATGGTTAGTTATTAGTCGTTCATGCAATTAAGGAAGTTTTTTTGCATCATCAAAAATTTGTGCAATAAACTCTGCATCATAATCCGATTCGATAATAACGGGTTTGCCTTGCCGATAAACAACCGCATATTCACCTAAACGCCGTTTACGGTCTAAGGTTTTAGCGGCAACGCTGGTTAAAGTATCCCAAATTTTTTGCGTTTCTGGATTAATGGTTTTCATAAGTTAGCCTGTTGCAATAAATGGTTAAATAACGGCTCGTTAATAATTTCTCTGTGGGTTTCTTGTTGCACAAAAATAAGTTCTGGCGACACTCCATCATTCATAAAGCAATGGGTTTGATGTGCCAGATAACTATATTCAGTTAATAGATTATGTAGACTGCGTGGAAATCGTCGTTCAATGGCTGACACAGGAATATTATGACCACCATGTGCAACCCGTTCTAATACCCGCATTTTGGACATTTCTGCGCTGGGTAAGGCTAAATAAATTAATTCAACTCGCCAGCCTGTTCTTTTTAGGCGGTTAATTAATTGTAAATAACCGCGCCCTGATAAAGTGGTTTCAAAAGAAAAATCAGCACCTGCTTTAATATACTGTTCGACTTCTTTTAAAAATAAACGGCTAGCAGTTAATAACTCTTTTTCGGGGGCGAGTGGTGACAAACCTGCGGCGATTAAATCAGCATTCACAAAGGCAGAACACTGGGCTACTTGGGGCAAATAGTTTAATGCAAACGTCGTTTTTCCTGCGCCATTATGACCTGCAATAATCCAGCAAGTGGTTTTTTTTTGAGTATTCATATTAACCTGATTTTGCCAGTTAATAGGTTTTGCATCATGCCCTGTTTGATGGCTTGGGTTTTATTGCGTTGGGTTTCTAGGGCGAGTATGTCGCTGTCCATATCGCTGAGGATTTGGGCGATGGCGGTTTGTTCTTCTTTAGGCGGAATAGGAATTTTAATGGTTTTCAAATTAACTTTAGATACACCATAAACTTTTAAACCAGTGGCTAAATTATTATTTTGATTTTTGATAAATATATTTGATTGAATATAGGCTTTAAAACCATTTTCAAACACGTTTTTATTATCACGAAGTAAAAAAGTATGAAGTCCAGAAATAGCTTTTTTTGAACCTATATTTTTTACTTCAACACTTTTACAAATTCCATCGTAATCCTCAGAAGCATCCGCCATTATTATGTCACCATCTTTAATAAGTGGATATTTTTTAACCAATTCATTTTTAATAGTCGGTAAATTACTTTTTTCAAAGTCTAAAAAATAATCCAATTTTGTGTGAATATCTCCATAATGGATATAATAAATATCGTCATATTCTGATAATTCTGCTCTTGAATATGTTGCAGTAGTTAAAAAGTCAAAAATCTCTCCAAATGTCTTAACTTCCCACTCATCCGAAAACCCCGCCAAGCGTTTTTTGCCGCTTAGAAGTTCCTGCATTGCGCCCTGTTTAATCAGGCGTTTTTTAGCAATTAATTTATCCAAGGTACTGATAAGCGCGTCCACATCACTTAATGCCGTAGCAATAGCGGCTTGTTCGTGGATAGGAGGAAAAGGAATTTTATATTTTCTTAATTCAACTAAATCAACGCCAGTTTGACCTGATGAACGCTGAGAAAGTTTTTCGATAAATTGAAAAAGAGTTTCCTGTTTTAAAACAAACCAACCATATTTTTTTGAGACTATTGCGGTAGGAATTGCTTTCATTAAAGCAACGTTATAAGCACCTTTTAAACCATTGAGTATTTGAAATATTGGCGGACCATATCGACCAATCATTATGTCATCCTCATTACAAAACCGTCTTGCTAACTCCAAAGGTATATAACTCTCGTATGTATCGCTTTTATAATCCCTTATTTGTAACAACCTAATGTAACCTTGTTTTTCTTGAAATATAAAGGTTTCTTTTGGTGGTTGCGAACCGCCTTGAAATTGAAATAACTCATCTAATTCCTTAACCTCCCAATCCTCAGGAATAATCCCCACCTCCGTTTGTTTATAACCTACGGGTATATTATTCATTTGCCTGTTCCTATTATTTTGCGTGATTGATGGCAGGTTTAGGGCAGGTTTAGAACCTGCCCCTACGGTGATATTCACAACATTTCGTAGGGGCGGGTTCTAAACCCGCCCTTGATTCTAACCTCGCCCCTAATTCTAAACCTGCCCCTGATTGCAATATTACCACCATCTTTTTATTTGTCGCGTGATTGTGGGCAGGTTTAGAACCTGCCCCTACGGTGACGGTGGCGTATTTACTGGATTTAATGAATCCTCTGCCCAAAGACGTGGATTATTATCCACATATTCGGCAATACGCATATAATCCGCATCATTACGAATAATATGCTCGTAATAATTACGTTGCCAAACAGGTACGGCTGGGGTTTGACGTATTATATTAATACGTTTTGCCGAAAATGTTTTAAATTGACGAACAATTTCAGATAACCCATAACATTTTTTCGTAGGGGCAGGTTCTAAACCTGCCCTTGGTTCTCCTGCCCCTAATTCTAAATCTGCCCCAATCATATTATTAATTTCAGGTTCATGGGCGGGTTTAGAACCCGCCCCTACGATTATAATGCCGTGAAAATGATTAGGCATAATGACATATTCCCCTAATTCAATATTATCAATATGATTAACTAAATCCAACCATTTATCTTGTACAATCAGCCCATATTCATTCAGAACGATTACATTATTATCAATCTTGCCTAATAAACATTCTCTATTTTGAATACAAATGGTTACAAAATATGCCCCCGCTTGAGAATAATCGTAATTCTGTAAACGAATGCTACGGCGGTGATGAATATTTGGATTATATTTCATAAAATAAATGGCATGGTTTTATCCTCATTTTGTTTATACAACGATATGTATAGAAAAAAGCTGTTTTCTATACATATTTTTCAGATGTAGATAGATTTTTGTCATTTTTGATAGCTGTCATTCATAACAAAATACCCATACTTTTCAAATGCGCCGCCACTTTCGCACTCAAATTCGCCACATTTGCGGTAATCTTAGGCAACGGCGTTTCATAACGTTCAGTCAGTTGTTTTATACGTCCTGTCAGGCGTTGCGATAATCTGTCCATTTCTGTCTGTACCGCGTTGGCAATGGTGGTCATCCATTTATCATCAACCACCAGCGTTTTAATTTCGTCTTCGGATAAGGTCGGATACTTGGCTAATACTAATTTATCGAGAGCAAGCGTGGCTTCTTTGATTTGCTTATTCAGCGCGGTTTCTTGTTCCAGCAATTTTAAATAGGCTTTGAGTTGGGCTTTTTCATCGCTGTCCTGCGTGTGTTTCAGGCGTTCGGTAATGCTGGCTTTGCTGAGTTTGCCGCTGTCGGTGAGTGCGTCGCTAAACAGTTCTTCGTGTTCTTCTTGTAGTGCTTCCATTTGTTGAATAAGTGCGGCTTTGCTGAGTTCTTGTGCGTCAATCGCGGCTTGTTCCGTTGTAAAATAGCGGTTAATCATCAGCGGCTTGGGAATTAATTCACAAACAATGTCGCTAACTTTGCCGCTTTTATTCAATACCTTGCTTAATTCAGCCTTCCAGCCGTCTTCGCTAATCAGATAAATATCATCTTTCATGATGTCCAGCCAGTAGGTCATCAACGACTGGTACACGTCATATTTATCAATGAGCGGTTTGTTATCGAACGCGCTGAGTAGGTCTTCTGAGAGTTGGTGAATAATGGCTTTCGGTTTACATTCCACTTGCAAGGCTTTTAAAAACAACGTTTGTTTGCTTTGCCACTCGCTAAAGGTGTGCTGAATTTGTTGGCTGTAGGCGTTAAATTCTGAATGCGCGTAAATGGTGGTTTTTATCGCCTGTGGTTCAATACTGAGCTGGCTATAACCTGCGTGGTCACTGGCAATAAATAATTCAGTGCGTAAGTTAGGGCAAACTGTCCAATAGTCAGCCAGTGCGTCGATGTCACTGTTAGGAATGCCACCGAATAAATGCGCGGTAATGTCTTGCTGATCTTCGGGTTCTTGGTTATCAATATAGCGCGGGATGTTGAGGTTGTAATCATTTTGGGCAATGTCAGTAAAGGACACCATGCGGGCATAACGCGGCGTTTCGATTTGTTTGTTAAACACATCGACAATTTTATGAATATCTTGCTCGCGTAGACGGTTTTTATCACCGTCTTTACTAAAGCCTTTACCCGCATCAATCATGAAAATGCCTTTTCTAGCAACGGCGTTTTCTTTGTCAATGACGATAATACAAGCGGGTATGCCCGTGCCATAAAACAGGTTAGCAGGTAAGCCAATCACGCCCTTGATATAGCCTTTATTAATCAGGTTGGCACGGATTCGCGCTTCGGCATTGCCGCGAAATAATACGCCATGTGGCAAGATAATCGCGCCTTTGCCGTTACTTTTTAATGAACGGATGATATGCAGTAAAAACGCATAATCACCATTTTTTTCGGGTGGTATGCCATCAGCAAAGCGATTGTAAATATCATTGAGTGGATCAATGCCGTTACTCCATGATTTAGTCGAAAACGGCGGATTGGCAACGGCAAAATCAAAGGTTTTTAGATAGCCGTCTTTGTCTTTAAAGTGCGGACTGCTGAGCGTGTCGCCATTGGGTGCAATTGCCGCGTCTTCGTTATTATGCAAAATCATGTTCATTCTGCATAAGCCTGTGGTGGCATTGTCTTTTTCTTGCCCGTACAGAGTTAAACCATGTTCAGACTCATCGGCAACTTTCAGCAATAATGAGCCACTGCCGCAGGTTGGATCATAAACCGATGTGTCTGGTTTGTGGTTGTGGTTGATTCCGACAATTTTAGCCACGACTCGTGACACTTCCGCTGGGGTGTAAAACTGCCCTTTGTCTTTGCCTGATTCACTGGCAAAGTGGCGCATTAAATATTCGTAAGCATCACCAAGAATGTCATCACCATCCGCACGATTTTTATTGAAGTTAAGGCTATCGTTTTCAAAAATGGCGATTAAGTTGGACAGCCTATCCTGCATTTCTTTGGGCTTGCCTAGCTTGTTTTCATCATTGAAAACAGCGACGTTAATTACTCCATTCAGATTATTGGCTTCGGCAAGTGTGGCGATAATTACGTCCATTTGTTCGCCAATATTTTTTTGCCCTTTTAATGCCACCATGTCTTTAAAGCTACCACCTGCGGGGACTTCAATCGGTGCATCCTCAACGCCCTGATATTTGTCAGACACATATTTAACAAACAGCAGTATCAGGATGTAATCTTTGTATTGGCTTGCATCCATACCGCCGCGTAGTTCATCACAACTTTTCCATAAAGAGCTGTAAAGTTCACTTTTTTTAATCGCCATGTTTTTTGCTTGTCCCTGTTAGGTGTTTTGAATGTTGCGCTGTACTGAATTATAGGGGGTATAAGCTCTGACCGATTGGTCACTCGATAGCTGGGTTTTTCTGTTGCTTTTTTGGCTGGCGAGACTTTTACTTTCATGTTCAGTCCTCACTATGGAGAACTTACTTGCATTATTTTACATTCAGTCGGGGGGATTTATGCACCAATGCCTATCGCAACCATTGCGCGACCGCCTTGGCGTAATAGGTCAAAATTGCATCACTCCCTGCCCTTTTAAACGCTAACAAGGATTCTAAGACTACCGCTTTTTCATCTAACCAGCCATTGAGTGCGGCAGCTTTGAGCATGGCATATTCGCCACTGACTTGATAGGCGAAAGTCGGCACACCATACTCGTCTTTGACGCGACGAATAATATCCAGATAAGGCAATCCTGGTTTGACCATCACCATATCTGCGCCCTCTTGTAAGTCCAATTGAATTTCGCGTAGAGCTTCATCGGAATTAGCGGGATCCATTTGGTAGCTGTATTTATTACCTTTGCCTAAGTTTCCTGCTGAACCGACCGCATCTCTGAATGGGCCATAAAAACTGGAGGCATATTTGGCGGAGTAAGCCAGTATCAATGTGTTGATGTGGCGTTCTGCTTCTAGTGCTTGTCTAATTGCACCGATTCGACCATCCATCATATCGGATGGAGCGACTATATCGGCACCTGCTTCGGCATGAGATAGAGCTTGTTTGACTAGCACAGCAATGGTTTCATCATTCAGCACATAGCCGCTGTCATCAATTAACCCATCTTGTCCGTGTGAGGTAAATGGGTCTAAAGCAACATCGGTAATAATACCCAAGTTGGGTAAAGCTTGCTTTAAGGTTCTGACAGTACGCTGTAATAAGCCCTCAGAATTGTAGGCTTCTTTTGCATCATCCGATTTTTTTTCAGCGGAGATAACGGGAAATAAGGCAATAGCAGGAATGCCAAGCTCATACACTTCACGCGCTTGTTCAACTAGCAAGTCTAGTGAAAAACGTTGCACGTCTGGCATAGATGCAATCGACTCTTTTTGATTGATTCCTTCAATGACAAACATGGGATAAATGAGATCATCAACGGTTAAGTTATTTTCGCGCATTAAGCGACGAGAAAAGTCGTTGTAACGCATTCTTCTCATGCGCGTAGGCATAGTGATGTTATGATATGTCATCTTAATTTTAGGCTTTGTAGGGTTAGGAATAGCTTAGCTATCAGGGTTTGCGATTCATTATATCTAGTGAATAGTATTGCTGATAGTGGTAAGCAAAAAGTAAGAATACCACCAGTTTCATTTTAGAGGGTTTTATGAAAGTTAAACACACTACATTATTTGCATTGTTGGCAATTTTGCTGGCATTTATGCCATTTGCTACTGTAATAGCGGATGCGTTAGCACCGCCACAAGTAGCAATAGCAGGTGCTTCTGAGCAATTGCAAAAAAGAATGCAGGATAAAAATTTTATTAAAGATTTTAATCAAGTCACTCAGTTCGTCAATCAGGCAATTTATCCGCACACTGACTTTGATAAAATTTCAGCATTAGTGTTAGGTAAAATTTGGAAAACAGCCACACCTGACGAAAAAACACGCTTTAAACATGAGTTTCAAATTCTGCTGATTAGAACCTATTCGCGTGCTTTCGTTGAATTTAAAGATTGGACAGTACACTTTCTACCATTAGAAATGGAAGAGGGTTCGACCAAAGCAATGGTAAAAACCGAAGTGTTACAACCAGGTATTCAACCCGTCGGTGTTGATTACCGCATGGAACTAAGCAATGGCGAATGGAAAGCCTATGACATTATGATTGAAGGTGTCAGTTTGGTGACCAACTATCGCACTACCTTTAGTAACGAAGTGGAAACCAAAGGTTCATTATCAGCGGTAATTGATGATATTGCTAAACGTAATGCTGAGGCATTATCAGCAAAAAATTCCTGAGGAAATATCTCGTTCGTAGAGTGAATTCCTAATTATTCAAAACCTACCCTGTCATGATGATGCGGTAGGTTTTTCTTTAGACCTTCTTAGGTCAACTCATTAATAAAATGAGCGATTATCAAACCCTGTATGACACACTACTAGACGCAAAAGCCGATGCGTGGGTTGAGTTATTACCCGCACAAATCGCTCAAGCTCTTGATGACTCCAAACATGGCGACTTGCTACGCTGGCAAAGCGTTATTCAGCAACTCCCAGAACTGAATCCATCACAACGCCTATTAGATACTGATGCTGTGCAGATTGGCAGTAGCGAAGATTTAGGCATTGAACAACAAGCCCAACTCGAACAATGCTTGAGAGCTTTACACCCGTGGCGCAAAGGTCCTTATCAATTATTTGGTACTCATATCGATACAGAATGGCGTTCACATTGGAAATGGGATAGGCTAAAAAATCATCTTGCACCGCTGGAGCATCGTTTGATATTAGATGTGGGTTGCGGCAATGGTTATCACTGTTGGCGACTATTAGGCGCGGGTGCAAAAATGGTGGTCGGTATTGATCCTACGTTGCTCAATGTTATGCAGTTTCAACTGATTAAAAAACTACACGGCACTGCGCCTGTGTACGTCTTGCCATTAGGTATAGAAGACGTACCTAGCAATTTACAAGCCTTTGACACTGTGTTTTCGATGGGCGTGTTATATCATCGCCGCTCCCCTATCGATCATTTATTAGAATTAAAAGGCTGTTTACAACAAGGCGGTGAATTGGTATTAGAAACGTTGGTGATTGATGGCGGGCTAGGCGAAGTGTTAGTACCCGAACACCGTTACGCGAAAATGCGCAATGTCTGGTTTTTACCCAGTTGTGAGACGTTAATGAGCTGGCTAAAACGCTGCGGTTTTAAAAATGTACGTTTGGTGGATGTGAGTACAACCAGTATTGAAGAACAACGCAGTACCGAATGGATGCAGTTTCATTCTCTGCAAGATTTTCTACAAGCTGATAATCATGCGCTGACTTTTGAAGGCTTACCCGCTCCGAAACGGGCGATTTTTATTGCCAATGCCTAACTTGGATTAAAACAAAATGGCTTAAAGTCTTTGGGTACGCAAAGTGAAAACTGCTCATCATGGATTTTGGCAAAATACAAACCGTGTGCTAATACTTTTTGTTGTAATTGTTGATTGGCATCGACAGCGGCGAGTATGCCATAGAGTTTTTTATGGGCTAATTCAGGAAATAACACAGGGAAATCGCGGCATTGTTTTAATAATTGCTCAATGCCATCTTCGCGTAAATGGCTTTTAACTTCGACAATAAATGCGGTGTTAATTTCACCGTTAGCGTAGGCTAATACATCAATCTCCTGCTCATTGCCGTTTTTATCACGCACCCGCACGCTAGGATTAATGGTGGTCATGCCAAATTTTTCGGTTAATATTTTAGTCATGGAAGGCAAAGCTAAACCTTCCGTGAAACTGCCAAATTTATTGGCAATACCGCCGATTTGTTTGCTCAGTTCTTTAAGTGCTTTATCAACTTCTTTGCGGGATTTAGATAGCTCTTCATTGAGCTTTTTGCTGGACTCTGCTAATTCTTCGCTGAGGTTTTTGCGTGAAATAGCAGCTTCTTCCGCCATTTTCTGCTGATTGATGGATAAACTGGCTACTAAGTCTTTTAATTCTTGGTCGGTCATGGTGATGGTTTGATAAACGTGTAAATTTGGCTTGTATTATACGCTAAACACGTTGCCAGAATTTGCGTTCAATGCGTAGGGTGTATTAGCGATAGCGTAATACTCCGCATGATGTTCATTCACATACGGCGCAATACGGCTATCGCCTATTGCGCCTTACGGGTTACGGGTTACGGGTTACGGGTTACGGGTTACGGGTTACGGGTTACG
>JBAXNR010000020.1:0-55764 GCA_037133675.1 Methylococcales bacterium | reverse complement strand
TGCTAGCTAGGCAATATATCATTGTCTTGGAGAGATACAAGCCCGCATGGAGCTTTTTGGAATGCGTAATAACCTAACCACAAAACTATTAATAACAAAAATTCATGCCAGAAATAAGTCGGTTTTTTAGAATTATTATTAAGTTCACAATAAAAAGTCGGTGTGTATTAAGAGTCGCCGTCATTCCAGCATGGATGCTGGAATCCAGTCACAGGGATGTGTTCGAGTGTGCGCCATCCTTGGCTTCTGGATTGCGGCATCCCTGCCGCAATGACGTTTTTTTATACATCCGAATTTATTACTATAAACTTACCATGTATTGGAATGACCATAATCCGCCTCATTTTCATGCTCAATACGGTGATTATGAAGCGATAATTGGTTTAAATGGCGTGATTATGGAAGGAAAAATACCGCGCAGTGCCTTGTCTATGGTTTTAGCGCGGTAGGATGCAAATAAAGCCGAATAAACTAACAAGGTTTTAAGGGTCTTCCTGCCGCTGTTTTATTTTTTTGCATTGAAACGACAACAAAATTTGGTAATCATGTTGGCAAATGGTTCTACACAGTTAAACCGCGTTTTTCGGACGATTTCGGTATGTAAAACTAAGAAGACTGTAAGCGGGTAAAGGTTATTACCTTGGGTGTTGGCGGATTAATTATCAGCGTTTCTGGAGTCATCATTGGCTGGCGACGCTTAGGAGGAAAATCACACAAATCTAGGTAAAAGTTTTTGTTGCCCAGATAAATCATGTAGAGAAAGCCGCTTATCTTGGGCGTGTCTGACTTATCGCGGTATATTTTAAGAATTACTGGCAAACTAATAAACAACGTTCATTGCGCTAAATTCCTTTAATCGTCTACAATCGTTTCATGCAAAAAAATAATGAACCAAAAGCATTTTTTAGTGAATTTTCAGACTCTGATCGTCAGCAGATAGAGCGAGCGTTGGCGATTGTCGCGCTTATTTCTGATGACCCACATTATCATCGCCCTAAAAGCGTTGATGTAGCGATGATTTTAATGGATTTTAATGTCGATTTAACAACGATACTGGCAGCCATTTTAAGTGATCCTCGTCTTGAGCAGTTGACACCAGCACTCGATGTAAAAAAGCAGTTTGGTGATACGATTGCAACACTGGTTAAAGATGTTGTGTGGTTGAATAAACTGGCAATTTATTCGCCCGACATGACCGATAAACCTAATCAGGTAGAAACCCTGCGCCGTATGTTGCTGTCTATGACGCAAGATGTGCGCTCGGTGTTAATAAAATTAGCCTATCGCATTCAATTTTTGCGTACCTTAGCTAAAGCTTCCTACGAACTACGCCATTTTATTGCCCAAGAAACCCTCGATATTTACGCTCCTATTGCCAACCGCTTAGGCATACACCAGTTTAAATGGGAACTGGAAGATATGGCGTTTCGCTACTTACAGCCAACGATCTATCGCCAAATTGCCAAATCCCTCGCCGCGAATCGCGTACACAGAGAAAATTGTGTCAATGAATTTATTACCCTACTGCAAAAAACGCTGGCAGAAGAAGGGGTGCGCTGTGAATGTTATGGTCGCCCCAAACATATTTACAGTATTTGGAAAAAAATGCAGCGTAAACAACTGCCAATAGACGAGCTGTATGATTTATTAGCGGTGCGAGTTATCGTGGATAACTTAAGCCATTGCTATACCGCACTGGGTATCGTCCATAACCTATGGCAAACCATTCCTAAAGAATTTGATGACTACATTGCCAATCCCAAAGAAAATGGCTATCAATCGTTACACACTGTTATCTTAGATCAGCAAGGCAATCGTATAGAAGTACAAATACGCACCCAAGAAATGCACGATTATGCTGAATTGGGGGTTGCGGCACATTGGTCTTATAAAGAAGGTGGCAAACAAACCGCCACTATGGAAAAAAGTATTGCGACCTTACGCAAACTACTGGAAGAAAAACACAGCGATGATAATTTAAGTGATGGTTTTCGCAGTGAATTATTTAGCGATAGAGTGTATGTGCTAACACCCGCTGGTAAATTAATTGATTTAGTCAAAGGCTCGACACCGCTAGACTTTGCTTACGCGATTCATACCGAAGTAGGGCATCGTTGCCGTGGTGCGAAAATTAATGGACGTATCGTACCACTCACATACACGCTTAAATCTGGCGAACAAGTCGAAATCCTAACCGCCAAAGACGGCGCACCCAATCGCAATTGGATAGACCCCAATTTGGGCTATTTAAAATCGCACCGCGCCATTAATCGGGTAAAAAGCTGGTTTTGTAATAAAGAACAAGCAGAAAAAATAGCGTTAGGAAAAACCATACTGGATAAAGAAGCGCAGCGATTAGGAATAAAAAATCCTAACCTAACCGAGGCACTGAGTCATTTTAAACAACCAGATACCAACACATTACTGGAAGAAATTGGGCGCGGTCACATTAATAACCGTCAACTCGCGGCATTTTTAAAAGTTCCAGAGCTAGAAGCTCCGCTTGCCAACACCAAACTAAAAAAGAAACCCTCTAAATCGGTTATTTCTGTCGAAGGTATTGATAACGTGCAGACTTCTTTAGCGCATTGTTGTTCACCTGTTGCAGGTGATGCCATTATTGGCTATATCTCGCATCATCATGGCATTACCGTTCATCGTACAGATTGCAAAAATATCACTCAGCTCAGCGCGGAAAAACACGCACAACTGATTTCAGTGTCTTGGGGGGCCGAACAATCCAGTCATGCCGTGGCAATTCTTGTGACTGCCTACAACGCCCAAAATCTATTGAATAATGTGTCGCAGATATTAGCGCAAGCCAAGATTCATATTTTTAGTGCCACTATGCACAGCAATCCTGATTTATCAGGCGAACTTAATATGAGTATTCAAATTGAAAGCACTCATCAGTTAAGTCTTATACTCAATAAAATTAGCCAACTACCTAATATTATTGAAGCGAGGCGACAAATTTAATCCCAGCGATTATCACGCACTTGTATTCTACCTTGCTCGATGCGCACAGGAAAACAGTCGATAGCTTCATAAGCAGGCGGTGCAGTGACCGCGCCTGTTTTAATACAAAAACGTGCGCCGTGTCGTGGGCAAATAATTTCATCGCCTTCTATCGTACCACTGGCGATTTCTCCGCCATCATGGCTGCACACATCAGCAATCGCATAACATTGACCGTCAATTTTAAAAATGGCAACATCGGTGCCATCAATATCCAGCACGGTATTTTCACCCTCAGCGAGAGCGGTTTCATTCATTACATCTATCCAATCAGACATTGTTACCCCTTTAAATAAACATCATAACGTAATAATTTTCCTGAAAAACTTTCGCTAGGCTTGCCACCTAACGGTTCAGCATCATCAGGACTTTTCACCACCACGCGTTTACCTGCCGCTTGTAAAGCGATGCTAAACAACTGCTCTTTGTCGGTGTCATCGCCAAGTAAATCACGCAGAATAACCATCGCTTTTTTAGCTAACGCCGATTTTTTACGTTTAGGCGGAAACATGGGATCAAGATAAATGCAATCAGGCGGCGTTGTTAATGTGGCTAGCAAGTCGATTGCATTGCCTGTGTGCAGTGGCGGCATTGATAGCTGCAATCTTTGTACCCAGTCTTGTTGAGCTAAGCGATTAAAACCATCGGTTAATAATTCTGCCATAACGGGTGAGCGTTCGATACAACTCACTTGATAGCCCATGCGAAACATGAACAAACTATCTTGTCCCCAGCCTGTAGTTGCATCAATGACAGTTTTAGTTTTACGTCCAACCGCTTGGGCTAACGCGCCTTGTTTGGGCGCGGGCCATGAGTGCTGTTCACCGTTACGCGGTGCTATATCAACGCTTAAGCCGCCTTTTTTTAGCAGCTCTCTATCCAATAATTTTAAACATCCGTCTCGCCAGCATAAAAAAAATAGTTCTGATAGCGCATCGGCTTGCGTGGTGTTTCGTAGCGGCACGGCTAAGCGTTCAGCGAGTTGTTGAAATATAGCATTATCGCCTTGCCCTTCATACAGTACCGCAAGTTTACCTGTGAACATATTAATTAAGCTTCTTGAGTGCCAGTTGGATTTTATGCTTCATCTGCTGATCGGCATAAGGCTGTTCAGGACGAATCGGCGCGGCAAGAGCTTTGTTAAAATAACTTTTTGCCGCCTGTTCCTCATCATGGGTTAACAAAAATTCACCGTAAAAATAATTGCTAACCATGCCATTAGGATTAATTTTAAGCGCGGTTTCTAGCATGGTTTTGGCAGTGTCATCATTACCAAACGCAATTGGCCAACTAGGTACTTTGTCATACAGTGTGCCTAACACGATGTATGCCGCGCCATTCATTACTTGTGGATTAATGGCAATGGCTTTGGTTAATAAATTCCGCACCTCATTAATCGTTTGCAACGCAGTCAATGGATTTTGATGCTTGGCATAAGAGGCTTTAACCAACGCTTGCCAGTAAATAACGCTTGCATCATTGGGATAGTGCTCAATGAGTGGCTGTATTTTAGTCAGCAACTCAGAGTATGCAATCGCTTGTTTTGCTTTCGGAAGTCCGTAATAAACTGTTGCCCACTCAGATTCAATACTTTTAAGGGTATCCTTTAGATTCTCTGCAAAACACTGAGTTGATAGCAGTAGGAGCAGTAAAAATACTCTAATTTTCATGCCAGCTTGTATAAGGATGAAGCGATAAATTATTATTGTAATAACGCAAATCATCAGTGACTTCCGCGCCTAACCAAGACGGTTTTACAAAACTTGCGCCAATTTCTGAAAGTTCAATCTCTGCGACAATCAAACCTTGATTATCACCGTCAAATTCATCGATTTCCCAAATATGTCCGTTATCAGTGACAAAATAGCGGATTTTTTCGATTAACGGTTTTCTGCACAAGCTATCAAGAATTTCATTGGCATCTGCTAATGGAATTTCATATTCATATTCGTGGCGGTGTGTGCCTATGGTAGCCGATTTAATATTCAACCATGCGTGTTCATTACTGGTACGCACACGAATAGAGCTAGTGGGTTGTGAGCTTAAATAACCTTGTCTATAGCGAATCGAATGGGTCACACAGTCGCGCCAACCATCATTCGCTAATAAAAACTTGTGTTCTATTTCTATTGCCATGAGCGTATCAAATGTCACAGTGACTTGCGTCACAAAAAGGTGGAGTTTGTGTTTCAGAACAACCACATAAATAGATGCGTTTAGTTTCTTGGGCAACAAATTTAACTGACTTTTTATCGGAAGAAAACTCTCGATGTGAGCGGTCACACAAGGGCATGGTTTGACTAAAACCACAGCTACACCATCCATAGGTTTCACCTGCTTCTACATCCACAGGCATGGGGGAATTTGTTTTACTGGTCATAATATGGGTTAGTTAATGAGGAAGGTGGTTAATTTTATAACATCTTATAGCAATCAGCTCAAATCATTGAACACTTGACGAACAGCAAAGATACTATAGAATAACCGCTCTCAAATGGAGCGGTAGTTCAGTTGGTTAGAATACTGGCCTGTCACGCCAGTGGTCGCGGGTTCGAGCCCCGTCCGCTCCGCCATATTTCAGCGTAATTTTCAGCTTACGCAAGCATAGCAAGCCTTTAACGGCATAACATTACATTAAATGGCAAGACGAAACGAGCATAGCTTGGAAGAAATAAAAGCAATGGTGTTAACTGCTGCCGAGAACATTATTCTTGAAGAGGGTTGTGCTGCGCTAACTATACGCAAAATTGCGATGGAAATAGGCTATACCGTCGGCAGTGTCTACATGGTATTTGCCAGCCGAGCAGATTTAATTTTACATATCAATGCCCGAACTCTGGAAGACATCGCCATTCACTTACAGCCCATTAGTAGGTCAGGCGATATTGAAGTATGGCTTAATGCGTATTTGCAATACGCTCGTGCCAACACGCACCGCTGGCGACTGCTTTTTACTCAGTCCGCATCCGAAAATCACACCCTGCCTGATTGGTACCAAGTCCAATTAAACGCGATTTTTCAGCAATTTTCTGCTTATTTCACCTGCACATCATCTGAGCGAAATCCGCAAGCCATACAGGCACTATGGCAAGGTATTCATGGCGTTTGTTTATTATCAGCAGAGACAGAGATAGAAACCTCAGGATTGTTATTACTCAAAACCTTTTTGCGCGGTTGGTCGGTTTAGTCTTGATTGTCGGGATTAAGCAACGGATAGCTGGTCACCGTCACTCATTGCCAAATAAAAATTAGATTTTCCGATAGATAAAGCGTGTTGCTAACGCTATCGCCAGAAATGTGTGGGGGTATTAGTTTTTACTCTGTACAGGATTGTCCAATTATCATACAGTTAACCATCAATCAAAATTATTTTTTAACTATGATTGTTCGCGTGGCGTAAATTTAGCTTCGCGTTTTTATTCCGAGGTTGTTTTTTATTATAAAAATAATATAAAGGTCATAACTATGAAAACTGAAGAACAAACTGAATTGACAGATAAAGAATCATCAAGCGAAATGTTAGACCGTGAGGAAAGCCCTGCTTCGACTTTTAAACCCTTTTTACTTGGTATTGCAGGTCTTGCTGTCGTCATGGCTATTTTAATTTTGCTACCGATGCTTCTTACCTTCTTATCATCGGGTGATGCTCGCGCTCCCTCTCAAATTCATCATGCAGACCCTTTAGGTAAACGTGATCCGAACACAGCTTATAAAAGCTTATAGCTAACCGTCGATAAAATGATTGCAAAACCGTTCGCACTGAGCCTGTCGAATGATGTGAATGTAGTTCGACTGTTCGATAAGCTCACAGCTCACCACGAACGCTATCATTTTATTGTGTGTTAGCTACAACAGGATGCTACTGGCGGGAATCAAAGCTATGTTTTTTGATTCCCGCTGTTACTAAATCACTTGGACTTTACCATCACCCATTTTCTGAGTTGATAGCTAACGCATCTATCACACTTTGTTCAAATGCGCGTACCACACTGAGGTCATTGTCCGCTTTCGATGCAGCGGTTTTGAGTGCATGACGACGCGCTGCACGGCGGTTGGGATCGCGACATTCTTCAGCTAATTTTTCCGCAACTTGCACATAGTCCTCACGAGAACTGGCAATCGTGTCAGTAAGTCCAATTTTACGCAACAATCCTGCTGCCAATCGCTGACGCATAAACTCACCTTCTAGGGTTACGATGGGTAAGCCTCGATGTACTGCCTGCCACGCAGTGGTATAGCCAGAAAATGAGGGGCAATCGAGATAGACATCACATAAATCAAGCAAGGTCTGAAATTTTTCCATCGATTGCCAAGGAATCACTAGCAAATGTTGTTTTGGATTCAAGCCGCGATCAACAAAACATTGCTCAAGTCTGGCAACTATCTGATCAGTTGCCCAAGTATCCTGACGGTCGCTCAGCAAAATAAATACACTGTCATGCACCACACTGGCAATAGTGGCGTAAAGCGCGTCATCGACAGGATCAAATTTGTAGATGGTTTGTGCAATTATAAAGCGAACACCACGGCTTGCAGTCAATTGGGCTACAAGTTCAGGCTCTAATGGTTCAGGTGAAATATTAATCGGGGTTGTGCAACAGCCAGTGTTAGGCAAGCGTATCAAGCGTTCACGATAATGACTATCCGCATTCGGTGATTCAAGTAAATCACCCGAAAAATACAGATCGATGTTGGGTAATCCTGTGGTGATGGGATGCCCCCAGCTTGCAATTTGTAACGCTGCAAAACGATGTGAGGCTAATCTGGCTGATAGAGGATCCATGCCAATTTCTGGGTAAAAAATAACATCAGGCGCGTCCGTTTCCAATGCGGCTAACCAGCCTGCTAACTCAGTAATCGTGTGCGTGTCGCGCCATTCATTCGCTAATGATTTGGCAAACGTGGTTTCTTGATCTTCGATTTTACCTAAATGATAGAGTATCAGTTCAAAACGGTTACGATCTAAATTGACTAACAAGCCGCGAGTAATAACATCCCAAACCGAATGACGGCGAAAATGATGTGAAACGACCACCATGCGTATTTTGTTTGCTAGTGGTTTAGCAGACACAGGGCGACTATGGCTTGTGACTAAATCACCATAACGTGACAATCGCTGGACATGATTGCCATCTCGATAAGCTAACAGAAAAGGTAAAGGCAGAAGCTCCGCCTTGTTTAGGGATTCTTGATGACTTGCTGAGGAATTTATCCAATTTGATAAATTTGTCAGAGCCTCATCGAATTGACTAGGAACTAAAATAGAAGCAGCCGCACTTTTAGGGATTACGGGTAACGACATAATGAGTTGTATAAAGTGTAGCTCTATACTATCAGGAATTGCCACTAATGCAGTTTGTAAACTAATTTCTGTCTGTGAAAGCTGTCCTTGATCTTTTAGTAAATTGATAAGATTACAATGCGCTTCACTATAATCGGGTTTAATCTCTATTGCACGTCGATAACTGGCTTCAGCTTCAAGGTAGCGATGTTGATTTTTGAGGAGAATTCCCAGATTATTATGCACTTCCGCATAATCTGGGTTAATGGCTAAGGTATCTTGATAGCTGACAATCGCATCATCAATACGGTTAAGGCCTGCAAGGACGACACCTCGGTTATAAAGTGCCTCAAAACTATTCGGATTAATCGCTAAAGAACGATCATAACTGGTAAGTGCTTCCTCTAAACGTTTAAGGTTGTATAGCGTATTAGCCTGACAAAAAAGTGCTTCGGCATGATGGGTGTCGATAGATAATAGGAGGTCATAATTGATGAGTGCATCATCAAAACGATTGAGAACTTGTAAAACGATTCCGCGCCCTATCAATGCGTCGATAAAATCTGGCTTGATAGTCAATGCCCTGTTATAGCTGGTCAAGGCTTCATAAGGACGATTAAGCGTTTGTAATAAATTAGCCTGACTTAAGAGAGCATCAACACTGTCAGGGGTCAGTTCTAATACTTTTTCGTAACAAATCAATGCTTCATCAAAGCGATTCAGTGTTTGAAGTGCCATGCCTAAATTGGAATATGCTCCAGCATTATTGGCATTTATAGTGAGTGACTGTTGGATTAAATCCACCGCAAGTTGAGGCTGTCCATTTTGATTTTTCAATACGCCTAAAAAATGCAGTGCATCAACGTGTTGAGGCTCGGTGTGCAATATCTCTTGATACAACAGTTCAGCTTGTTCCAACTGCCCTTGTTGATGCAAGCTAAGTGCTTGTTGAAATTTATCGACAGTCGTTTGGGTTGCTTGGTTTTGTTGCGGTATTTCAATGGCGCAGGGTAACACGGTGGAAACATTTTCCTGTGCCGACACATAAATATGATCGGGAGCTAAGTCTGCTTGATAGCGGTCAAACATCATTTGAAAAGCGGATTCGATATGTTGAGTAAATAATGCGGTATTAAATAATGGCGTAGTTAGGCGGTTATCGGCTAACTTTTGTTTCAGCGCGGCGAGTTGTTCTGGATGAGTGGCGAGTTGAATTGCCAGTGCTTGATAATCTTCATGATTGCTGGTAATTAATTCGGGTAAGCCAACTGCACTAAGCAAACTCGCCGCCACACGACTGGCAAATGCTTCACCCATACACGTCAACACAGGTAATCCTGCCCATAGCGCATCACTGGTGGTGGTGTGGGCATTACAGGGTAGGGTATCTAAAAATAAATCCGCCAAACGATGACGCGCTAAATGTTCGGGTAAGGCTACGCGTTGGGCAAATACTATTCGTTCAGAGTTTATGCCCCGCGCTACTGCTTCAAGGCGACAATTTTTGGCAGCAATAGCATTGTCTTCCAGTAGCCACAGCACACTGCCTTCAACGTGATGCAATATCCGCATCCAACTATCAAACACCGCAGGGGTAATTTTATAATTATTATTAAAACAACAAAATACAAAACCCTGCTCAGGTAAGCCCAGTTCTGCACGAGTGAATTGTCTATTGGCAATGACTCGGCTGGTATCATTGACCTGATAGCTATTCGGTAAATAGACACAGAATTCTGTGTAATAGTGCTGATATTCTTTTGGAATTAATACCGAATCAGCCAGTAAATAGTCGATGTAATCTGCACCCATTGTGTTGGGATAACCTAAATAACTCACTTGAATGGGGGCTGCCCGCATGGCAAAAATGTTGGGTCGGGCATCTTCGGTAAAGCCTTTTAAATCAACCGCAATATCAATCTCTAGTTGTCTAGCCAGTCGTACCACTTGTTCATCTGATTGCTGACTGACATCAATAAATTGGTCAAATGCCGCTTCCAATCGTAAGCGCATCGCATCTTTATGGCTTGCTGAATGAAAAGAAAAAGCGATAATTTCAAACTGTGATCTATCATGACGATCAAATAATTCAGCAATTAATTGGGCAGTGACATGAATACGGAAATCTGCGGAAAAATAAGCGATTTTAATTTTTGAATGGGTGTGTTTTACTAGCGGTGGCAACAGAAAATGACTAGGGTATTTTTCCTGTACATAATAACGGGCAACCGTTTTCTGGATTGCCGCTGATGAAGTCAATGCCAAGACAGGGAAGGGCGTAGAAGCTTTTATCCCTAGGGTTATTTTTTTTGTCAGCTGTTCAAGATTAGTATTAAAGTCGCTCCAATCACACAGTCTCATTTTGTTATGTAGCCAAGTACCCAGCAAAAATTGATGGTCAGGTTTGAGGGTAAGAGCGCGTTCATAGCTACTGAGTGCGTCATCAAAACGATTAAGAATTTGTAAAACATTGCCCCGATTAATCAGAGTTTCTACAGAATCAGGTTGAATGACCAATAGTTGGTCACACACGCTCAGCATCTCCTGATAACGGTTGAGGTTTTGTAACACAGTGCCACGACCGATAAGTGCCAGCCACAAATTAGGTTTAATGGCTAATGCCTTATCATAATTGCTTAGAGCTTCGTCAAACCGACTCAGTGCTTGTAACGCATTGCCACGATTACAGAATGCTTCTGCATAATCTGGCTTAATGACTAGCGCGTGATTATAGCTAGTGATAGCGTCATCAAAGCGTTTCAGGCTTTGCAGTACATTACCGCGATTAGAATGCGCTCTGGGATAGTTTGGGTTAATGGACAAGGCGCGATCATAACAGGCAAGGGCTTCGTCTAACTGATTCAGGTCTTCCAGATCATTGCCCTGATTAATGAGTGCTTCAATCGTATCTGCTTCGATGGCTTGTTCGGGTGTAGTCGGTAACGTGACAGTATCAATATCCTCTGATTGCACTTCCACGCTGATATGATCAGGTGCTAATCCTGCTTGATAACGATCAAACATCATTTGAAAAGCAGATTCAATATGCTGGGTAAATAACTCAGTATCAAACAATGGCGTAGTCAGGCGGTTATCGGCTAACTTTTGTTTAATGATAGCGAGTTGTTCAGGATGGGTAGCAAGTTGGATTGCCAATGCTTGATAATCGTCAAGGTTGGTGGTAATTAATTCGGGTAAGCCAACTGCACTAAGCAAACTAGCTGCCACACGACTGGCAAACGCTACACCCACACAAGTCAATATAGGTAAATTCAAGCAAGTCAACACAGGTAAACCCGCCCAAAGTGCGTCACTGGCTGTGGTGTGTGCATTGTAAGGCAGGGTATCTAAAAACAAATCAGCTAAGCGATGTCGCGCTAAATGATCTGGTAACGAAGCTAATCGTTTGGCAAAAATTAATCGGGCAGGCTCTATATTGCGTGCTTTTGCTTCTCGCTGTAAATTATTGACTGCATCCGTATTGCTTTCACTCAGCCACAATACACTGCCTTCAATGCTATGCAATAAACGCATCCAAACATCAAACACCGCTGGCGTTATCTTATAAGCGTGATTAAAGCAGCAAAACACAAAACCTTGTTCAGGTAAGCCGAATTCTGCCCGCGTAAATTGTCTATCGGCAATGGGACGATGAGTATCATTGACCAGATAGCTATTGGGAAGATAGGCGATTTTTTCTGTGTAATAAGGCTGACATTCAGCAGGAATGACGACTGAGTCAGCCAGTATATAATCCATATAATCCGCGCCCATTGTGCCAGAATAGCCCAAGTAGTTGACTTGAATCGGAGCTACTCGCATGGCAAATAAGTTAGGTCGGCAACCGTCGGTAAAGCCATTTAGATCAACAGCAATATCGATTTCGAGTTTTCTAGCTAGTCGCACAACTTGCTCATCCGATTGCTGACTAACATCAATGAATTGGTCAAATGCGTTTTCTAGCCTTAAACGCATTTCATCTTTATGGTTTGTGGCATGAAAAGAAAAAGCGATAATTTCAAACCGCGCTCTATCATGACGTTCAAATAATTCAGCGGATAAGTAAGCAACGGCGTGATTACGAAAATCCGCTGAAAAATAAGCCAGTTTAATTTTTGAATGCGTGTGTTTTTCTAGTGGAGGCAATAGAAAATGACTGGGATATTCTGCTTGTGCATAAATGGACGCGGCTTTTCGCTGCAAAGCAGGAGATGAAGACATTGATTGGACAAAAGACGGCGTAAACGCTTTTTCTCCGCGTGTTATTTTTTGCTGGAGAATATCAAGATTGGTATCAAATCCACGCCAATCACATAGCTTCATTTTTAAAGACAGCCAAATACAGAACATAAATTCTGAGTTTTGATTGATAGTAAGCACACGCTCATAACTATTAATCGCATCATTAAAGCGTTTGAGGTCTTGTAACACATTGCCCTGACCGATCAGTGCGTCTATATAGTCTGGTTTGATAATCAAAGCGCGTTGATAACTAGCCAGTGCTTCATCAAAGCGTTCAAGATTGTGTAGAACTTTGCCACAGTTGTAACACGCTTCGGCGTAGTTTGGCGTGATGCTCAAAACACGTTCATAGCTTATCAGTGCTTCAGAAAATTGTTTGCAGCCAGATAGTGCGTTACCACGCCCTATGAGAGCCTCGATAAAATTTGGCTTAATGCTTAATGCACGGTCATAACTGGCGATAGCTTCCTGAAAACGTTTGCCCGCTAGCAAGGTGTTACCTCGATTATAGAAAGCTTCTGGATAATCGGGTCTAATCGCCAACGCTCTATCATAACTCGCAAGTGCTTCATCAAAGCGTTTCATGCTTTGCAGGACATTACCCCGATTAGAATGCGCTCTGGCGTAGTTGGGATTAATAGACAAGGCACTGTCATAACTAGCAAGTGCTACATCGAAACGCCCAAGATCTTCTAGCTCATTGCCATGATTTATCAATTCTTCAACAGTATTTTCTTCAATGACTAAGGTGCTTTCAACGCTGGCAGCCGTTTCATTCAAACGATCAATATTTTGTAACGCAATTTCTTTATTAAAGTGTATTTGTACGCTACCAGAATGGGTGGGCAGTGTTTGCTTACTTGAATCAACAGTGTTTCGTGTTTGACGCTGCTTTTTTATCATCGCTACACAGCGTAATGCTTCGGCGTGTTTAGGCTGTGTTTTTAAAAGCTCTTGGTATAACAATTCAGCCGCCGCTAATTGACCCTGATGATGTAATTGTTGTGCTTGCTCCAATGTATTAACTTCGGCGGGCGTTAATGTTTTGGCTAATGATGAGTTTTTTCGTTTGCCAAAAACGTTTATTGCCGCAAACAGTTGTGCGGGTTTTTGGGCAATTTTAGCCAATAAGCTTGGTGGATTGGATTTTTCTGTTGGATTCTCAATAACTGCTGTATTGGCAATATAGGGTGTTGGTAATGGTTGTTGCTGAATTTTAATCGTGGGTATCTGTGTGGGTACATAAAGATGATCTGGAGCTAAGCCTGCTTGATAACGGTCAAACATCATTTGAAAAGCGGATTCGATATGTTGGGTAAATAATGCGGTATTAAATAATGGCGTAGTCAGACGGTTATCGGCTAATTTTTGTTTAATGGCAGCAAGTTGTTCAGGATGGGTAGCCAGTTGAATTGCCAGTGCTTCATATTCCATAGGGGTTTGAGTCACTAATTCTGGTAAACCGATGGCATAAAGTAAGCTTGCCGCCATTCTGCTTGAAAATGTTTCGCCTAAATAGGTCAATATGGGTAATCCAGCCAATAAAGCGGCACTGGCGGTTGCACCTGCATTATAGGGCGAGGTATCGAAAAATAAATCAGCTAACTTTTGCCGTGCTAAATGCTCTGACATTGTCAACTTTTGGGCAAAGACTATTCGCTCAGCATCAATGCCACAACTTGCTGCTTCAGCGCGTAAGTTTTCTGTAGCATCATCGTTATCTTCCAATAGCCACAGCACACTGCCTTCAACCTGACCTAATATTCGCATCCAACTCTCAAATACCGCAGGGGTGATTTTATAATTGCTATTAAAGCAGCAAAACACAAAGCCTTGTTCTGGTAAATTGAGTTCTGTACGCGTAAAAATTTTATCGCTAATAGACAATTTGCTATCGTTGACCTGAAAGCTATGGGGCAAATAAGCAATTTTTTCACTGTAATAGCGTTGATGTTCTGTAGGTATTAATGTGCTATCAGCCAGTAAATAGTCCATATAATCGGTTCCCATCGTCCCTAAAAAACCTAGATAACTAACTTGAATAGGAGCTACTCGCATGGCAAAAATACCCGTGCGAGAATTGGCAGTAAAACCATTGAGATCAACAGCAATATCGCAACCAATCTGTCTAGCCAGTTGTACAATTTGTTTATCCATTAGCTGGCTGACATCAATAAACTGATCAAATGCGACCTCTAACCTTACACGCATAGCGTCTTTATTGCTGACTGGGGAAAAAGAGAAAGCTATAATTTCAAACCGCGTTCTATCGTGACGTTCCAACAACTCTGCTATCAAGTGCGCAACGGGGTGGTTACGAAAATCCGATGAAAAATAAGCTAGTTTAATTTTTGAGTGCGTGTTTTTTACCAAGGGAGGTAATAAAAAATTGCTGGGATACTTTTGTTTTGCATAGGTTTCCGACGCTTTTTTCAGTAGTTCGGCCGATGAATAAATGGAATGTAAAGTAAACGGTGCAGCTACTTTTTCGCCGCCTTCTATCGCATTTGCCAATTTATTAAGATGCGCGTCAAATTCAGTCCAATCACAAATATTCATCTTGATATGCAGGTAATCACCGAACATAAACGCCATGTCTGACTTGATGGTAAAGGCGCGTTCATAGAAGGTAATCGCCTCTTTAAAGCGTTTCATGTCTTGCAATATTACCGCACAAGCAAACAATGCTTCAGCATACTCTGGCTTGATAGCTAAGGCGCGTTCACAACTTGCTAAGGCTTCGTCATAACGCTTAAGCTCTTGTAATACATTTGCTTTGTTAATCAATGCTTCTATATAGTCTGGCTTGATGCTTAAAGCACGCTCATAGCTAGCCAGTGCTTGATCAAGACGATTAAGATTTTTTAATACAATGCCACGACTGAATAGTGTCTCAGTATGATTAGGATTGATAGCAAGAGTCTTATCATAGCTGCTCAGAGCCTCATCAAATTCTTTATGGGCTAACAGTAAATTACCGCGATTAAAATAAGCATCGGCATAATGTGGTTCAAGGCTTAAGGCGCGGTCATAACTAGCAAGTGCTAATTCAAAGCGATTAAGCTCTTGGTAAGCAAGCCCAATATTTGAATGTGCGGCAGCATTGTTAGGATTTATATCAAGAGCTTGGTTGATTAAATCAACAGCAAGCTGTGCTTGTCCACGCTGTTTTGCAATCACACCTAGCAAATGCAGGCTATCCGCGTGTTGAGGCTGACTTTGTAATACTTCCTTATACAACCGCTCAGCTTCTACCAATAATCCTTGTTGATGATAATTAACTGCGCGTTGAAATTTATCGCTACTATCAGACGTTAGTTCACTTTGATGAACGGGTTTCAAGTTAGCCTCCGCACCAGTGGCGGGTACATAAATATGATCTGGTGCTAAGCCTGCTTGATAACGATCAAACATCGTTTGAAAAGCAGATTCAATATGCTGCGTAAATAGAACGGTGTTAAATAATGGCGTAGTTAGGCGGTTATCAGCTAATTTTTGTTTAACTGCGGCAAGTTGTTCAGGATGGGTAGCCAGTTGGATTGCCAGTGTTTCATAATCGCTCACAGATTGGGTCACTAAATCAGCCAAGCCAATAGCATTCAGTAAACTGGCAGCCATTCTGCTGGAATAGCTTGTGCCTAAAAAAGTTATTAGCGGCAGCCCCGCCCATAATGCCGCGCTGGCAGTCGCGCCTGCATTGTAAGGGCTGGTATCTAAAAATAAATCAGCAAGACGATGGAGGGCTAAATACTCAGGCATGGGTACACGTTGGGCAAATATTAATCGCTGTGCAGCAACGCCTTGAGCAGTCGCGCTTAGCCGTAAGTTTGTTTCGGCATCAACATTGCCGCCTACTAACCACAAAACACTGCCCTGAACATCACGCAGTATCCGCATCCAACTGGTAAAAATCGTAGGCGTGATTTTGTAATGGTTATTAAAACAACAAAACACCACACCCTGTTCAGGCAAACCGAGTTCTGCGCGAGTTACCTTGTTAGTAGAAATCTGTAGCGTACTGTCGTTGACTTGAAAACTATGCGGTAAATAAACAATTTTTTCTTTGTAATAAGCTTGGTGTTCAGTCGGAATTAACACCGAATCAGCTAATAAATAATCGATGTAATCCGCGCCCATTGTGCAAAGATAACCGATATAGTTCACTTGAATCGGCGCAGCACGCATTGCAAAAATATCGGTTCTACAGCCTTCGGTATAGCCATTCAAATCAATGGCAATGTCGATTTCAAGCTGTCTGGCAAGTCGCACAACCTGTTCATCGGATTGTCCGCTGACATCAATAAACTGGTCAAATACTGCTTCTAATCTTAAGCGCATATCATCTTTATCACGCGCTGCATGAAAAGAGAAGGCGATAATTTCAAACCGTGAACGGTCATGACGTTCAAATAATTCAGCCGTTTGATAAGCAACTGCGTGGTAGTAAAAATCAGAGGAGAAATAACCGATTTTAATTTTTGAATGTTGGTGTTTTATCAAAGGTGGCGACAGAAAATGACTGGGGTGTTTTGCTTGAGTATAAATCTCGGCAACTTTTTTCTGCAAAGCGGCGGATGAAGAAACGGCTTGTATGGTAAAGGGTATCGACACTTTTTCGCCACGTTCTATGGCATTGGTTAATTCATCGAGATCATGATTAAAATCATGCCAGCCACAAATACTCATTTTTGTGTATAGACGCGTGCCGAGAATAAATTCTAAATCTGGCTTGATGGCAAGAGCTTGTTCATAGCTACTGAGTGCCTCGGTGAAGCGTTTGAGACCATTCAATACAGCACCCTTGCCAGCAAGTGCTTCGGCGAAATCTGGCTTGATAGTCAACGCACTTTCATAGTGGGCAAGTGCTTGATCATAACGTTTAATAGCGAATAGCACATTGCCCAGATTAGAGAATGCTTGCGCATAGTCTGGCTTGATAGCTAAAGCTCGTTCATAATCAAGAATAGCTTCATCAAAACGCGTGAGTGCGAGTAGTGCGTTACCACGATTGTAATGTGCTTCAGCATTATTAGGCTTTAAAGCTAAGCTACGATCATAACTGGCAATGGCTTCATCAAAACGCTTGAGTTCTTGAAGCACGAGACCGAGATTTGAATGAGCGGCTGCATTATTAGGTGCGATTTCAAGTGCTTGACTGATTAATTCCACCGCCCGTTGCGATTGTCCGCGCTGGTTAACTAACACGCCTAAAAAATGCAGGGCATCAATATGTTGAGGTTGATTTTTTAGGTGTTGCTCATACAACACTTCAGCTTGTTCCAATTGTCCTTGTTGATGCAAGCTAAGTGCTTGTTGAAATATATCTGTATTGGAATGAGGTCTCGTTTCTTGGGTTGGGGCAGTGGTTTTTTTTGTGTGCATTATTTAGTGTTTCCAGTTTTTTATAAAAGCCGCCATTCATAGATAATGCAGGCGGTAAACCATAATCTTTGCTGTTATTTTTTTGCCACAATTAATTTAATAATATCGCCACTACTTTCATCTACATGAACCGAGCTAAACGCGCAGGATTGTACATTTTTAACGGTATTGCGATTAATATTAGCACCCACTAGGGCAACGATGGCAGGATTAACAAAATTCATCACACTGGCAATCGCGGGTTTTGAACTTAAGACATGCTCTAGCAAAACCACTTGTCCGCCTGGTCTACACACACGGTACAGCTCTTTTAAACCTTTTAATGGCAATGGCACAGAGCAGAACACAAACGTAGCAATCACGGTATCAAAACTGTTATCAGCAAAATACAAAGACTGTACATCCATTAAATCCAATTCAACCGTGACATTTTTTCGAGTGCGTTTTTGTTCAGCGCGTTTGAGCATTTCTTTACTGAAATCAATCGCGGTGATTCTGGCATCGGCTGGATAGTAATCAAAGTTTTTACCCGTGCCTACCCCTACTTCGAGGATGTGATGACCCTGCGCTTTTTCCCAACATTTTTTACGCCAGCCTTTAAAAATAAGACCTTCGATAACGGCTTCCAACCCCTCAAAATACGGGGCAATACGATTATAACGTTGTTGTATGTTGGCACTGTCTGGCTTCATAATAGTCGTTGCTCATAGGTTGAGATTGCTGAATATTACAGTGCTAACTTACGCTTCATCAACACTATTTTAATCTGTCATGTAAAATACTCGTTATCAGGCTCAAATGCCAACAACCCATTAAAACTATCAAGCACTTTGGATTAGTCATAGACGTGAAGCAACCATTAGAAGATTTAGTACAAACGCCTATTCCCACTCAGTATGGCGAATTTATTCTGCATTATTACAGCAACACTCTTGATGACAAAGAGCATATTGCCTTAGTGAAAGGTGAGGTGGCAAATCAAGAAAACGTGCCAGTGCGCATTCATTCTGAATGCTTTACGGGGGACGTGTTAGGTTCAAGACGTTGTGATTGTGGTGAGCAATTAGCAATGGCGATGCAATATATTAATGATGCTGGTTTTGGTGTAGTGATTTATTTACGTCAAGAAGGTCGAGGGATTGGCTTATTGAAAAAGCTCCAAGCCTATAACCTGCAAGATCAAGGTATGGATACTGTTGATGCCAATATTCACCTAGGCTATCTTGCCGATGAGCGCGAATATGACGTTGCTGCATTGATACTGGAAAGTCTACGAATAAAATCAGTCAAACTGATGACCAATAATCCTAAGAAAATAGAAGCATTGACCAAACTGGGTATTAAGGTAGCAGATCGCATTCCTATTGAAGTAGTCGCACACGATGACAACATGGATTATTTAAAAACCAAAGCTAAAAAAATGGCGCATTTTTTATTTGATTCAAAAAAATAATCTGAATAGGCAGAGGTTGATTTTGGTGCTTTTGCTGCCCATACGCCTCAGGCTGGGCGGTAAATACTAGATTTGATGAGTTAGGACTTACGCATTGACAGATAAAATACAACGTTAAAAGAATAAGTTATAGCTAATGAGGGTAGTTGTTATCATTAAATTCTTTAATTCCTGCTCTACTCCGATTTGATTCAAAAACCGTATAGTTGCCATTTCAGCACGGATAACATCCCTTCAAGGGATGTTATCCGTTATTCTGCAATAAATAGTGTACGTTTTCTAGCTAAGAAAGGAGTAAGTTTTTAGTAGATATATGCCTCCGAGGTTTTAAAAACTTCGGAGGTTTTATATATAGCGAATTATGCGGGCATGGTAACGATAATTTGAAATTATTTCTCTAAGTAAGTATAAGCCGTTAATCCTGCCAATAGTTCATGTTCATACTCGTGTTGTTCGCGTTTGCTGAGTTGGCTATTTTCTAGTTTTTCACGGTAGGCGATTTTTAATTCTTCGGTGCTGATGTGGACATAATCCAATAAATCAGCCACATCTTCGCCTTCTTGCAAATCATAAAAATGGTAGCCGTCATCATCAAGTTCGATGTTGATGGAATGGGTATCACCGAATAAATTGTGCATATCACCCAATATTTCTTGATACGCGCCGACCATAAAAAAGCCGATAAGATAGGGTTGATTGTTGTCGATGATATGCGTTGGCAGGGTATGTTCAATATTTTGCCCATCGATGTATTGATCGATACTGCCATCGGAATCACAGGTTAAATCTTGCAACACAGCGCGGCGCGTGGGTTGTTCGTCTAAACGATGTATCGGCATAATGGGGAAAATTTGATCGATACCCCAAATATCAGGCAACGATTGAAACAGCGAGAAATTGCAAAATACTTTATCAGCAAGTTTTTCGTTGAGTTCTTGCAGAATCGTCGCTTCGCTTTGATTAGTGGGATTAAGCTGGCTTTTAATCCGCTGACATACCAGCGAGTAGCTATTTTCTGCTTTTGCCAATTCGGTGATGCTTAATTTATCTTGGGTAAATTGCGCCCGCGCTTCGGACAAAGCAAATTGGGCATCGTGGTAATGTTCAACTGAATTGGGATTATCGGGTAAGGCTGACAGTTCGGCTTGATTGCTATAAACCGATTCTATGTCGGTGACATTGGTGATAAGTACCGCATGATGGGCAGTTAACGCTCTGCCTGATTCGGTGATAATATCGGGTTGTGGCACTTGTTTTTCTGCGCATAGTTCGGCAAAACTGCGGACGATATTTTGGGCGTATTCATCCAAACTATAATTAATAGACGATTCACGGCGTGAGCGACTACCATCATAATCCACCCCTAAACCACCACCTGCATCGACAATTTTGATGTTCGCACCTAAGCGATACAATTCCACATAAAACTGCCCCGCTTCTTTTAAGGCGATTTTTATATCGTGAATATTGGCAATTTGTGAACCCATGTGAAAGTGCATGAGTTTTAAGGTGTCGAACAAATCCGCTTGTTTGAGACGTTCAATTAGTTGTAATACTTCATGCGCATGAAAACCAAATTTGGATTTTTCACCGCCACTGTTTTGCCATTTACCCGCGCTGATACTGGATAAACGAATACGCACGCCTAACTGTGGCTTAACGCCCAGCTTTGCCGCTTCTTCAATAATGACTTCCAGCTCTTGCGGTTTTTCAATGACTAGATATAAATCTAAGCCCATTTTTAAACCGATTAATGCCAAGCGTATATAAGCGCGGTCTTTATAACCATTACACACCACTACGCCTTTTTTGGATAACGCCATAATGACCAATAATTCTGGCTTGCTACCTGCTTCCAGCCCAATATTGTCAGCGGCTAAAATGCCTTCTACCACTTTGCGCTGTTGATTAACTTTAATGGGATAAACAGGCGTGTAGCTACCTTGATAATTGTGCTGTACACAGGCTTTGGTAAATGCGTTTTGTAGGCGTTTAACACGATCTTTTAAAATATCAGTAAAGCGCACCAACACAGGCAACGATAGGTTTTTATCATTGAGTGATAAGGCTATCTCGTATAAATCCAGCTCTACCGATTGTTCAGAACTCGGTTTAACGCAGACATGACCTTTGGTATTAATGGCAAAATAACCATCTCCCCAATTATCAATGGCATAGGTTTGGGCTGATTGCTGAATAGTCCACGTTTTTAAATTCACTTTTTGACTCCGTTATGTCAGGTCGTTGACGATGTCATCATTATAGGCTGTGTTGGTGACATTCCAGTGAACACCGCGTATTTAATTGTTAGATACCAGCATCTAAAAATATCGATTCTATGTTATCGCTATTTTCTTTATGATGGTTCAATGGGTGCAAGTTTTGCTTGCACGCGCAACGGCTATTTAATCAATCCAGCAAGAGGACACACACATGAGTTTTTATGCAAATAATGCCCTGAGTATTGGCAATACCCCGCTCGTTAAATTAAATCGAATTACTGACAATGCCCCTGCCACTATTCTGGCAAAAATTGAAGGGCGTAATCCTGCTTATTCAGTCAAATGCCGTATTGGTGCAGCGATGATAGCCGATGCAGAACAGCGTGGTTTGTTGGGTGAAGGCAAAGAACTTATAGAACCTACTAGCGGTAATACGGGCATTGCCTTAGCGTTTGTGGCGGCGGCAAAAGGTATTCCATTAACGCTGACCATGCCAGAAACTATGAGTATAGAACGCCGTAAATTATTGACAACCTTTGGCGCGAAACTCATTCTTACCGAAGGCGCGAAAGGCATGAACGGTGCAATTACCAAAGCCGAAGAAATCGCCGCCTCTGAACCAGACCGTTATGTATTATTGCAACAGTTTAAAAATCCAGCCAATCCAGCCATTCATTTTGACACCACAGGGCCTGAAATTTGGCGCGATACCGACGGGCAAATTGATGTATTAGTGTCAGGCGTAGGCACAGGCGGCACGATTACAGGCATATCGCGCTATATTAAACAACAGCAAGGCAAAGCGATTATTTCTGTTGCGGTTGAGCCAGAAGCAAGCCCTGTGCTGACACAATTTCGCGCAGGTGAACCGATAAAACCCGCGCCTCATAAAATTCAAGGCATAGGTGCAGGTTTTGTTCCCGCCGTGTTGGATTTATCGTTAGTGGATTTAATTGAACAAGTCAGTAACGACGAAGCAATAGATTACGCCCGCCGCTTAGCCAGTGAAGAAGGCATTTTATCGGGTATTTCTTGCGGCGCGGCGGTTGCGGTTGCTGTGCGTTTGGCAAACCGTCCAGAATATGCGGGTAAAACGATTGTGGTGATTTTGCCTGATTCGGGCGAACGCTATTTAAGTTCGGTATTGTTTGAAGGGCTGTTTAATGAACAGGGCTTGGCTAATAGCGCGTAGAATATTTTGTGACTACTATACGGCGCATTACGCTATCGCTAATGCGAGTTGCGGGGGTAGGTTTCGTCCACGAAAAGCACGAAAGGTACGAAAAAGTAGGATGGGTAGAGGCGATAGCCGAAACCCATCATTTACGAATACATGATGGGTTTCGCTATCGCTCTACCCATCCTACTGCACTCCCCCGTTTTTTGTTTATAATCGGTTGGGTTTTAGGCTTGAATATCATCTACCACTGTGCATTTTATCTTTAAGGAAGCATAATTATGGCTAAAGCCAGTATTTCTATTATCATAATTACTTTATTACTCGGTCTTACTGGTTGTGGTACGCTCCCATGTTTGTTAACTGACGTACCAACTAAACTATGCACATCAAAAGAAGATAATTCAGCAAAATCAAAGACCAGTGTAGAAACGAGAGCAATTGAAGAATGCGGTTCCATAAGCTGGCCATCAGGTTATGTGCGAGATGAAAAAGAGAAAAATAGTTGTTTAAAACGTCAGGGTTTTAAAAGCTACTTTTGAGCCTGTCTCGTCCCCAAGCCCTGTAACGCGATAAGATGGGCGAATCATAGGATGTGCTGAGGTACGAAACGCGATAAGATGGGCAAATCATAGGATGTGCTGAGGTACGAAGCGCATCATTTGTGTCAACTCGAACGATGCGCTTCGTACCTCAGCGCATCCTATCGCACTGTCTTTTTTGGCATGGAGTCCAAAACCTGTTTTGGACTCCATCGTTATCGCGTATTTAATCGAGTTGATGACACAAATATCATCACCCAGCTTTTTAGTCGCAAACTCCCAACGCCGTTAAAACAGGTAGTTGTTTATAGGCAAATGCTTGGGCTTGCGCGACCAACTCCGCTAAATTTTCCTCATCGGTTTCAAGGCTAATGCCGTCTTTTATTAGGCATTGGTTTTGCGCGGCTAATATCGACCACGCAAACACAGCCCATTGTTCAGGCTGGGTGTTACCTTGTGCTTTGGCAAGCAAAAATAATTGTGAGAATCTTGGTACGGCAATACCGCCACCAATCACAGGGCTGGCAAGATAAGCGAATTCACTGCTACCGCGTGCTTTATCGCATAAATAGGCATTGAGTTGGTCGGTTTGTTGTTTCGCCTCAGCAATTACGGCATCATCTTGTGCAGGAAATAACACACCCGTGCCAATTAGAATCATCACCGCTTGTATCAGTTGACCGAAATTAATTCCAAACACAGCAACTGCTTGTTCAAGTTGTCCTAGGGTTTTTGGCTGATAATCGCTTAATGTGTCCAGAATTGGGGCATAAATTGATTGATGTAAAACTGATTCGCCTAAATTGCCAGTCACTTTAAATGACACATCGGCACGGGCTTGACCCAGTATCACTCGTTGGGCGCGTATCGCTTCGGTCTGTTCCAGCAGATTTAATCTAACTGCTCCTTTGATCCAATAATCACGGCGAAAAGGCTGATTGACACAAATATCACGCACCGTTTCACGCAATAAGTCATCGGGAATTTCATTTAAAAAATCATGCTGCTCATCGGTGAGATTCAGCGTGTCAACGTGGTCAAGATAATGCGCAGAACAGGCAAAGGTCAATTTAGCAGACGATAATAAATGCGCAGTTTGTGAAAACGACAACGGTTGCCAATTTTGATTAAGGTATTCGTTATGGTTATCACGGTTTAATTTTTTGAGCTGTGCGAGAATGCTTGGATTGGCGCGTACATAGCTGGGGTTAGTTGCTAATAGCATTTGTACAAAATGCACGGCTGAATCAAAACGAGATAAACCACCTTGCCCATGCGTTCCCATCACATCAGCGTATTCAGCAAGCAAATCACGCACGGGTATCATCGCCGCCCAACCCGCATGGGTGTGGTAGCTGACATAAACAACACCGCCCACTTTCAATTTACGCTGTAAAAAATCGACAATCAGCGAGTGATTTTCCTCGTTAATCCAGTTCCACACACCGTGTAACGCGATGTAATCAAAATCGGGTAAATCGGTACGACTGCAAAATTCGGTAAACGCTTGGTCAAAAAGTTGAGCATCCGCGCCAGAAATTCGTGCCACTTGTTGGGCAAACTGGGTATGTGCAGGATTAACCTCTGTTCCAAACCATTCCACTATCGAAGCGGCAGCGTGTAGATTGACATTTACACCCTGAGCAAAACCCAGTTCGCACGCAGCCCCTATTTTTGGAAAATGCAGTCCTGTATTTAAAAAAGCCAAACGTAATCTTAGTGGATTGAGTTCAGAGTTATAGCTAAAACTAGCGTCAATGTCGGCTGTATAGCCATCAGTCCAGTCAGTCATGAAAAAGTCTCGGTGATGTTTTAGTGATAGGAGTAAAACAGCTTTAGCTGTTTTATGTCCAATAGCTAAAGCTATTGGACTCCCTTGGGATTACGCAAAACGTTCAATCATTTTGCCCGCTTGCTCGGCAAATTGTTCCAAATTGCCTTTTTTTACTTTATCGACAGGAATAACCAACGCGGTATTCAAGCTAATGTAAATATAGACATAACGCTTGCCATATTCCACCCGCACTAATTCTTCCCACGCCATTTTATTTTTACCGCTAGGGGATTTTTCGTGTAGAAATTTTGGATTTTCAGGATCAATGGTTAGCGTGTAAGTGCCAAACATATTGATTTTTTCTTTGTTGGTGTAGTTATTAAGAATTTGCCGCCGTAAATCCAACATCATAATCTTTGGTGAGAACACCGCCCACAAAAAAGCAATCACGAGGATATAAGCCGATGAGTTCATATCACCGTAATAAAAATAATAAAAAGACCCTATCAAACCCATGATACCTGGAACTATCCAGCGGTTTTTTCGGATATTGGCTTGGATGTCTTCATTTCGCATGAATTGTATTTCATTGAAATGGATTAAATCTTCTTCTTGGAATTCGTATTCAATTTCAAACATGATAGCTTCTCTCGTTCCCACGCGCCGCGTGGGAATGCCGTTAAGACCGCGCTGGCGGTCTGTGTGAAAAACATGGCGCGGCGCACCCTAAATGTATTCCCACGCCGTGCGTAGGAACAAGAATGGCTTAGTGCATTTTAATTTTTTGATAAACACTGCGTCGAAACGCATTAGACAGCGTCAACATGGCGGTTCTGAAATAACCGTGTATCGCTATCTGGTGCATTTTATACAAAGACAAGTAAACAATCTTAGCAATAAAACCACCGATACTGACCGTTCCCATCAAACTGCCCATCAGATTGCCAACTGTCGTGTATTTACCCAACGATACCAACGAACCGTAATCATGATAAGTAAACTTGACTAACGAACCGCCTTTTAAGCGATTAACAATGGACTTAGCCACAGCGGATGCTTGTTGATGTGCTGACTGCGCTCTGGGCGGTACGTTACCACCATGACCTTCCCACACACAAGCGGCACAATCGCCCATTGCAAAAATGGCATCGTCACTGGTTTTCATCGTATTATCAACGATCAGTTGATTGATGTGATTGGTTTCTAAACCATCCAAATTTTTCAGCCAATCTGGTGCTTTAATACCAGCCGCCCAAACTTTAATATCAGCTTCAATAAATTCGCCATCGTGGGTGGTAATACCCTCACGGGTGATTTCCGTCACCCGCCGTCCCATACGCAAATCAACGCCTAAACTGACTAATTGTTGTTGGGTAGCAGTGGCTAATTTAATTGGTAGTGCGGGTAATAATTGCGTTGCTGCTTCGATAATCGTTAATTTAACATTGCTGGTTTCTTGCAAACCGTACATGGCTAATACATTAGTCACTTCATGTAGTTGTGCGGCTAACTCAACACCTGTTGCACCCGCGCCAACAATAGCGATAGACAAAGGCTTAACGCTGGCACTGTCTTTGCCAATATATTTTTTAATGTATGATTCAAATAAGTTTTTTTGAAATTTAAACGCCTGTACCGTAGTATCTAAAAACAGACACTGTTCAGCTACCCCTTTGATATTAAAAGTATTACTGACACTGCCCACTGCCATCACTAGCGTATCATAGCTAAAAGTACGGCTAGGAATCAGTTCTTCACCTTCATCATTAAAGGTAGGACTAACGTAAACTTCTTTTTTAGCTCTGTTCAAACCTTCCATTTTACCTAAGCGAAAGCGAAAATCACTGCGATACGCCTGCGATAAATACTCGACTTGCTCGGACTCATCCAACGTACCCGCTGCCACTTCATGTAGCAACGGCTTCCAAATATGGGTAGATGTGGCATCAATTAGCGTAATTTCAGCCAGCCCTTTTTTGCCTAACTTATGCCCCAAACTGGTTGCCAACTCCAAACCCGCCGCCCCGCCGCCTACAATTACTACTTTATGTTTTTCAGCCATGATTCTTTCCGCCTTAATAAACGTGCTAATATGCGTGAGCATTATAACGAATCAACATCGCTACCGTTGATTTTAAGTGAGTTTTCTCGTCTTTCAATTCTTGCCATTCTTTCCGAGCATTACAAACTATTATGATCTATAACATTGATATTGCTGGAACCTGCAATCTACGCTGCCCTTCATGCCCTGTAGGAAATCACGATCAGCAAGGCTATGGTTTGAAGCGAAAAAGCGGATTTATGGACATTCAGATGTTTGAGGATATTTTGACTAAAATTGGTCTTGAAGATTCTGAACCAGAAATTCACCTGTATAACTGGGGAGAACCGCTTCTTCATCCTAAGTATGCTGAAATAGTTAAATTGGTTATGGACAGAGGCTGGTTTTGTGGTGTCTCTACCAATCTGAGTCACGAAAATATAGATATGCGTATGGTAGCAAAGCATCTACCTAATCACTTCCGAGTCTCCTTATCTGGATTCTATCAAGATATTTATTCCAAGGGTCACCGTAATGGACAGGTGAGTCTGGTTAAATCCAACTTATACAAATTGCATCACGCTATTATTAAACAACATGGTTTTGAATTTTTGAGTAGACTCGAGGTTTGTTACCATGTCTACAAAGACAATGTTGAGAACGACCTTTTCATGATGTATTCGTTATGCCAAGAACTGGGTTATAGTTTTGCTCCGAGGTGGGCTATATTGATGCCCTTAGAAGGTATGCTTGATTATCTTAGCGGAAATGCAAAGGAGGATATGGTAAGACTCGACGAGCGTCTGCTAATCTCCGTGCAAGAAGGGATGGAGATTGCTAAACGGAATCCCTTGCATGATTGTCCGTTGAGAAGCAACCAAACTGCCATCAACCATGATGGAAGCGTATCTTTGTGTTGTACGGTTTATGATGAGGAAAATAATATTTCCTCATCATTTCTGCAAACCCCCATACAAGATCTTCAGCGCATGAAATACGCTCACAAACTTTGTCAAACCTGTATGAATTACAATCTCCATTCTTTAGCTGTATCTAATGGTCTGAACGATTGGAATAAAACGGGTAACCAGATTTTATCTAAGCTAAATGCACCCTATATCATTAACCAGAATCAAAATCCTCCTCTTGATAACCGCTCATGATAACTTGTTAGTTCGTAGGCTTGCGCTAATACCCCAAACTGGTTGCCAACTCCAAACCTGCCGCACCGCGCCCCACAATCACTTGAACTTTGACCACTCCTATTTTTTTAAAGACGTTATCTGTTTGGCGAGGGTGTTGCTTGTAGGAACGGATTTATCGGCACTGTACGAATGAATTCGCATCTACACGAAATAACTATTAACTGATAGTCCTGTAGTGCGTACCTTATCCATGAACACCCGCTACACTGTGGATTTGGCAACCTTTTCGGTAGGCACTGCGTACTCTGTTTTACTGCTTTATGATTCTAAAACCCCTGCATTAAACGATTGCCGTGTTGTTTTAACCAATGATGTGGGGTTTTGTAATCGGGTAAATGGTCAGCAACTAACGCCCAAAACTGCGGCGAATGGTTACGAATTTGAATATGGCATAATTCATGGACTACCACATATTCAAGTACAGCGGGGGGAGCAATGATTAACAGGGCGTTGATTTGTATGTCATTATGAATGCCGCAACTGCCCCAGCGGCTTTTTTGGTTTTTAATGTTAAGGCTACGCGGCACTAGCTGATGTTTAGGTGCGTGCTGTTTGACTAGCCGTGTGACTTCAAGCAGTAATTGTTTATTCATCCAGTTTGCTAAGGCTGTTTTAATCGCCTCACTGTGGTTGACGGCTAATGTGTCAGACATGAAGACAATAAATTCATTCGTAAACTGTATTTTTATGCGTTTTAACGGTGAGGCTTTAAGCGTTAGCGTGTAGGATTCGCCTTGATAAACAATCGTTGTACCTTCGCCATAAACAACAGGCTGACAAGGTTGCGGTTGTCGTTCAGTAATTTTGTTTAATGCGTTTATGATCCACGCTTGTTGCGCGGTAACAAATTGATGTATGCGTTTTTCGGCAATTTTAAGCGGGGCAACGACTTCAATTTTATTGATGGTGACGATAATGCGAACTTTAGTCGCTCGCGCACTGCGGCGAATCGCATAGCTGAACGGCGTGGTAGTCGTCATGCCTGTTTATTCCTGATGATTTACGGTTAGCGCACTAAAGGTTTTGCATTGTTCCCAAGCTTTGGCATCACTGCCCTCAGCTAAGGAATGACGCACCGCGTAGATCATCACCGTCGAATCTAATAATAAGATACACAGATGTGTATCGATGTGGAGTTTATTCCCAGACGATGACGGGTTTCGCTAACTTTTTACTTTCTATTTGCTGCGGTTGCTCTAAAAAATCCATGATAGCAAAGGTTAAGGCTCGCGTGCCTTCGCCATTGATAGCTGAGATTTTAAACACGGGACCAGTCCAGTTAAGCTCATCGACAATCGTTTGGCAATGGGCTTCTAGTTCTTCGTCTAGTACGCGGTCAATTTTATTTAATACTAGCCAGCGCGGTTTGTTGGCGAGATCTTCACTCCATTTGGCAATTTCACGGCTGATTTTTTGTGCCGATTGGACGGGTGATTCTGAGCTTTCGTAGGGTTCGATGTCGAGGACGTGCAGTAATAAACCTGTGCGCTCTAGGTGTTTGAGAAATTGCAAACCTAAACCCGCGCCTTCTGCCGCGCCTTCGATAACACCAGGAATGTCGGCAATGACAAAACTGCGTAAGTCATCGACACGCACTACGCCTAAATTCGGGTACAGGGTGGTAAAAGGATAATCAGCAACTTTGGGAGTAGCGGAAGAAACGGAGCGAATTAAACTGGATTTACCTGCGTTGGGCATACCTAATAAGCCAACATCAGCAATTAAGGTTAATTCTAAATTGAGTAAGCGATGTTCGCCTTCTGAGCCTTTGCTGGCTTTTTGTGGTGCGCGATTGATACTACTTTTAAAACGGGTATTGCCTAAGCCGTGAAAACCGCCTTGCGCGACTAATAGCGTTTCACCGACTTTGGTTATATCACCGATAATTTCGCCTGTTTCAGCATCGAAAACTTGCGTGCCTAGTGGTACAGAAACATAGCAATCTTCGCCTTTTTTTCCTGTACATTGGCGACCACTACCGTTTTGTCCGCGTTCACCTCTATGTACGGTGTGATAGCGAAAATCGACTAAGGTGTTGATATTTTCTACGCCGATTAAATACACACAGCCGCCGTCACCACCATCACCACCGTCAGGTCCACCCAGCGGAATGTATTTTTCACGCCGAAAACCAATTGCGCCATTGCCACCATCGCCCGCTTCAACACGCACTTGTACTTCGTCAACAAATTTCATAACTTTCTCAAATCCAACCGATATAAATAAAAAAAGCCCCTACCACACAGGGAGGAGCTTTTAATAAGTCTTACACTGTCGCTATATTGATGGGTTTCGCTACGTTCTATCCATCCTACACGCGACAGTATTTTTTTATGCAGCAACAATACTGACAAATTTGCGGTTGTTCGGTCCTTGAACCTTAAAAACCACTTTGCCTTCTGCGGTTGCAAACAAGGTATGGTCTTTGCCGATACCGACATTAACACCTGCGTGAAAATGTGTGCCACGTTGGCGTACAATGATGTTTCCTGCAAGCACTGATTCACCGCCGAATTTTTTAACGCCTAGGCGTTTTGCATTTGAGTCGCGTCCATTGCGGGTACTACCGCCAGCTTTCTTATGAGCCATTTTAAACTCCTAGTTATGCAGAAATGCCAGTAATCTGGATTTCTGTGTAGTATTGACGATGCCCCATTTGTTTCATGTGGTGCTTACGTCTTCTAAATTTAATGATTCTGATTTTTTTGTGTCTGCCTTGTGATAAAACGGTTGCAGTCACTTTCGCGCCTTCAATGAAAGGCAAACCGACTTTTACATCACCGTCTGATTCAATCATTAGCACTTCGTCAAATTCAATGCTGTCGCCTGTGCCTAGCTCTAGTTTTTCTATTTTTAAATAAGTACCTTCTTCCACACGGTACTGTTTACCACCTGTTTTAATTACCGCATACATCGGCGCAAGCTCCATCAAGCATAATCTGTTTAAAGTGAACAGAGAATTATATTTTTAATTTTAAGTCGAGTCAATGAAAACCAACCGACCACACCTGAATAGGATAACATAAGAAAGACATTGACACCATTTCTAGTTTATTAGAAGAGTAGCAAGCGGCTATTTATATGCTAAACGGACACGCCCACATTTTTCCAAAGAGCCATACGATTCAACTTTCCGCATACTTGTCCCTAATTGTCGTTGCCATAATAATTAACCAAACATCTCAATCAAATTCCGAATTCCCGTCATCAGCACATCCACTTCCGCCTTAGTATTGTACATGGCAAACGAAGCCCGCGCCGTCGCTGGAACGTGATAAAAATCCATCACAGGCATGGCGCAATGATGCCCTGCGCGGACAGCTATGCCTAAACTATCGAGCATTGTGCCTATATCGTGCGGATGAATTTTATCCAACACAAACGACAAAATCGCACCTTTGTGTTCGGCTTCACCAATAATGCGTAGTCCTTTGATTTGCAGAGCTTGCTCAGTCGCATAAATCAATAATTCATGCTCATGCGCGGCAATCGCATCCATACCAATCGCGGTTATATAATCAATCGCCGCACCTAAACCAATCACATCGGCAATCGCAGGTGTACCCGCTTCAAATTTATGCGGTAAACCTGCGTAAGTGCTTTTTTCAAAAGTCACAGTTCTAATCATATCGCCGCCACCTTGATACGGCGGCATGGCTTCTAACAACGCTTGCTTGCCATATAACACGCCGACACCCGCAGGCGCGTACAGTTTATGCCCTGAGAACACATAAAAATCACAATCCAAATCCTGCACATCAATAGCGATATGCGGAATTGCTTGTGCGCCATCCACTAACACAGGAATATTTTTGGCGTGGGCGGTGGCAATCATAGCTTTCACGGGATTAATCGACCCTAAGGCATTGGACATTTGCGTAATCGCCACCAACTTGGTTTTATCACTGAGCAGTTTTTCAAATTCACCCGCAATTAACTCGCCCTGAGTGTTCATCGGAATGACTTTTAACACCGCGCCCGTTTGCTCGCACAACATTTGCCAAGGCACAATATTAGCGTGATGCTCCATAGCGGTGATGAGTATTTCATCCCCAGCCTGCACATTGGCTTTACCGTAAGTTTGCGCGACTAAATTAATCGCTTCGGTCGCACCACGGACAAAAATAATTTCTTTGTCACTCGCCGCATTAATAAAGCATTTCACTTTATCCCGCGCCGCTTCAAATTGATCGGTTGCCCGAATGCTTAAGGTATGTACGCCTCGATGAATATTGGCGTAACTATGGCTATAACAGTTAACAATGCTATCAATAACCGCTTGTGGTTTTTGACAAGTCGCGGCATTGTCTAAATATACCAGCGGTTTATTGCGGATTTTTTCAGCCAAAATGGGGAAATCGGCGCGGATTTTTTCTATGGGATAAGTCATATTATTAATTCAATAAAGTTATTATGGATTGTCGTCAGCGTAATCTAGCGAATCAATTAAATCATACAATTTTTCTTCTTCTTTGACAGAGGTTAATGCGATGGCAACTTCGGAAAGAAAATACATCATGCCTACCATCATAGATAATAGCGATAATACAAATAAAACCACCGCAATCATTAATACTTCCTGCTCGTATAAACTTAAGCCTAATAATAAACAAGTCAACATCACCCCAATCGTACCGAGTAACATATAAAAAAACGCACATTTTATTTTACCTGCGCGTAATTCAATCGAATCAATTTGTGATTGTAATGCCACGGCTTCTTGTTTTCTACCTGCTTTGGCTGCAAGATGTTTTTCGCGCCTAAATACTCGTAAGCGCGACACCATCGCCATTAAACGGGCATTAATTGATAAAACAAATAAACCCGAAGCAGAAATAAAAATCGCTGGGGCAACAAAGGCTTGAAATAACTCTAACTTAGTCAACATAAATTATATATTACCTATTTTTTGTTTATTTAAACACGCTCTAATTACCTTTCTCTTCATTTCGCCATCACCACTTTCGATAGCTTTAATATAAAAATTCTCAGCCTTATCTAAATCAATTTCAACGCCGTTACCATGCTGACACATATTTCCTAAGTTATAATATACGTCAATTACTTTTCGCTTCATTTCATCATCACCATTTTCGAGAGCTTTATCGTAGAAATTTCCAGAATTTTTTAAATCTTGTTTCACTCCATGCCCATGCTGATACATTTTTCCTAGATAATAATACGCATCAACATTTCCTTGTTCTGATGCTTTAGTAAACCATTGAGAAGCTTCAGTATAATTTTTAGTAATCCATGAAAAATCATAGAACATACGAGCTAAATTAATTTGAGCATCAATATGTCCTTGGTTTGCTGCTTTTTTATACCATTCAATTGCTTCCTTATAATCTCGATTAGTACCTTTACCTAACTGATACATAAGCCCTAATTTAAATTGGGCAGAAGGTACATTACTACTTTTAGCTAATAGTACTGTGTTTAAAAAATCTGTTGAACCATCTACAGGGTCGTCACATTTAAGATTAGGAAAAAGCTCTTTTATAAATGGTGGCGGAGTTTTAACTTTACTATTTGACAGTTTAATATTCTTAGTCTTCGACAATTGTTTTTTCGATTCAACTTCAACTTGTTTTGTTAATTCAATTTCAATACCTTGTTGTTTCGCAACCTCTTTGATAGCATCTTGAGCTTCTTTCACTGTACAGCTAAACCATTCCCCTTCAACTGATCGTTTCTTATCAAGAAACTTATGTATTTCTTGTTCAAGTAAATAAGCATTGCTAACTAAAACTCGATATTCGGCAATATAAGGAAAAGGACTTCCATTTTGTAACTCCTTCATTCTTTGAGGAACATTTGTTGAAAATCCTATTTTTACCAATCCTTTATAATAAGGTTCATGGGTAGCCACATATACCCAGCCTTCGCCGTCTTTAACTTTCTTAAATTTTGAACTCATAAACTAATATCAGGAAATATATTTTCATCACTCCAACGTGGAGCGTTGGAATGATGAGAAATATTTTTAAATTAAAAATATCGGTTGGTTTGAATCAAGTGTTTCTGTACCCCTAACTCGCCCACCTATTACTGAACACATCACATCGGTATTCTCTTGTCTCAAAGTGTAGATGTTATCAGGAACTATCTCTCCAGATTCAACAAAATACAATTGAATATATTGATGTGATTCGTTTATCTGTGTTCCTTGAACAAAAGGAGTTATGACATCTTCTGTTTTTTTACTAATTTTAACTTCTCTCATTTATACATTCCTTTATCATTATAATAAATTCTGCTCAATACCCTGCTGAGGAAAACGCTTTAATACTTCCGCTAATACTAAATCATGCAACGCAGGAATATTAATTTTATTCACCATTTCATTTGCAAATGCAAACGTCAACATATTCCGTGCTGTTTCCACATCAACACCCCGCGATTGCAAATAAAAAATAGATTTATCGTCTAATTGTCCAACCGTCACACCATGCCCACATTTCACATCATCGGCATAAATTTCTAATTGCGGTTTAGTATCGGCTTCGGCATCGGCTGATAATAATAAATTACGATTATTCATCGTAGAATCAGTTTTTTGCGCATCTTCAGCAACAATAACTCGCCCTTGAAATACCCCTCGCGCTCTATCATCCAATATCCCTTTATATAACTCACGACTAATACCGTGTGGTTTATTATGATTAATGCGTGTGTGATTATCTAAATGTTGCCGTTTAGCCCCTAAATATAAACCATTTAATTCACATTCAGCGGCATCCTCTAAATCACTGTGAATATCACATCTAGCCAATAAACTACCAAAAGCAAAATTATGATGGGTAAATCTGGCATTGCGGGCTTGTTTAACGTAAGTACCGCCAAAATGATAGGCTTTATCCGCTTCACACTGCACTTTAGTCAAGGTAACTGCCGCACACTCTTCGACAAAAACCTCCGTGACAGCGGCAGATAAATACGAATTATCGACACCGACAAAAGTTTCAACCAGCTCTACTTCTGACATTTTCTCGGCAATAATAACCGTGCGCGTTGCCGTTAAACTATCGGCTTGGGTCGCAATATGTAACACCTGTATGGGCTTCGTTAAAACCTGTTTAGCGGCAATACGCACAAACAAACCATCGGTAAAATGTGCGGTATTAAACGCCACAAAACCATGCTCCATCGCACTAACTGCCTGCCCTAAAGTGCGTTGCAACGTCTCCGCCTCTGAGTCCAACGCGTTCGCCATACTCATCACCGCCACCGATTCAGACAAGCCATCCAACAGCGATAAATCAGCGCGAAAACACCCATCAACCAGCACCAACGACCACGTATCTTTTAACTGATAAGCCGTTAAAATATCCGTGACATCAACCGCCGTCTGCGACTCACTGACAGGCAAAAAGCGTTTCTTTTCAATCGCCGACACATTGGTATAACGCCAATCTTCATCACGCGGCGATGGAAAACCCTGCGTGGCGAATTGCGTTAATGCCTCAGTGCGTAACGCTTGCAACCAAGTTTGTTGATTTTTAGCTACTGCATTCATGATTAAGCCGCCTCAACCCAGCTATACCCTTTTTCTTCCAATTCTAATGCCAATTCTGCACCGCCTGATTTAACAATCTGCCCATGTGCTAATACATGAACATAATCAGGTTTAATATAATCCAGCAAGCGTTGATAATGCGTGACCATAATAAAAGCGCGTTCTGGTGAGCGTAAAGAATTAACCCCTTCGGCAACCACTTTTAATGCGTCTATATCCAAACCAGAATCGGTTTCATCGAGAATACATAATTTAGGTTCAAGTATTGCCATTTGTAATATCTCATTACGTTTTTTCTCACCGCCTGAAAAACCTTCATTCACTGCACGGTATAAAAACTTTTCATCCATTTCTAATAAACGCACTTTCTCTTTAATCAGCGTTAAAAAATCCATTGCATCAACTTCTGATTGCCCGTGATATTTACGCACCGAATTTAACGCGGCTTTTAATAAATAAATATTACTCACGCCAGCAATTTCCACAGGGTATTGAAACGCTAAAAATACCCCTTCACGCGCTCTTATTTCAGGTGGCATTTCTAATAAATCTTTACCTTGATACGTTACCGAACCACCTGTCACTTCATAGCCGCCTTTGCCTGATAAAATATGCGACAAGGTACTTTTACCTGAACCATTAGGTCCCATAATGGCGTGAATTTCTCCCGCCTTAATCTCAAGGTTAATCCCCTTAAGAATTTGTTTATCACCGACACTGACGGTTAAATCTTTAATACTAAGCATGACTACTCCAAAAATATTTACTAAAAACGTTATTCAGCTATGCTATTACTAGCTAGCTACCTTACAATCAAACCTTAAACTTTTGATAAAAAATCAGTATGTCTATTATCGTCATTCCAGCATGGATGCTGGAATCCAGTCACATGGATGTGTTTGAGTACGCCATCCTTGGCTTCTGGATTTCGGCAATCCCTGCCGAAATGACGTTTTTATTACTATAAACTTCACATTGAGACGGCGTTGGTGCATGAATAAAATACAAATAAATCAAAGGGTTATATTTATTGGATTGATGGTTTTTGATGAAAAACAGCCGTTTTTTACTAAAAACATCATAAATAAACGGCGTAACACATTGATTGCAAATGACTTTATTCATGCACCAACGCCCATTGAGACTTTAAATCATGAAAATAATTATTTTCCTAATTACACTCTTTTTTAATTATTCTGCATCTGCTGAAATTAATCTCGAAGCAAACCCAACAGGCATTTGGTCAATTACCCCCACCGCCAAACAAAACCGCTGGTTAATTATTCATAATTTAACTGACACACAAACCACAGGTATTTATCACATCGAAGTCATAGGCAGAGATAAAAAAGCCCCCATCTGGAAAATAAAACACCTTGCCGCACATATCGCTATTAATAAACCCACGTTATTAAAAAGCATTATCAAACCATTAAAGAAAGGCGAAGTATATCCCGAATCCTTTGATGATGCTCTTTCCAAATGGCAAAAAGAAAATGACGGTAAAGGTGGAGCTGTTTGTACAACATCTGTTATTGAATGTATGAAATAATTTTATTTAAACCTTACTCAATATTTTTATCACGATCACCATCGAGATAGGCTTTATTATTCATCATATCCACACCCACGATTTTAATTCCCATACAGATGGTTTCTAGTGGTAAATGGCTGAGGTTTTTTATCGCAAACGGGTTTTGTAATTCGTAGCCTATTCTGTCTAATGACAGTAATGGGTAGGCAACTAATACGGTGATAAATATTGCCATTAATCCGACTGGGTTAATCAGTGAAAAGGGTAGTAATAATAAGTAGATTAATATAAACCGCCGTGTTTTTATCGCATAAACTAATGGCATAGGGGTTTTTAATATTCTTTCACAGCCGCCTAAATGATCGATTAATATGCCGCGTTGTTTTTCCATTTCCTGAAAACTAAATAAGTCTATGGTTTGTTTATGACGCGCCTGATTTAATAATTTGGCTATTTTGCTGGCAACATAAACAGGACTATGTTTGGCATTTTTTAATTCTGTTATTTCCTGTTCACTGAGTATATCGGTTAAATCATCAAAATCTTTTTGCAGTCTTAATGATTCTTTGGTAGCAAAGGAAAAAGTAATGATCCATTTGCTGATTTCTTTTCGCCATTGCGGATTTTCCGCGCTGTATTGCCAAGACATGATTAACAGGTTTCGGCTTTGATTGACAATACCGCCCCACAGTTTTCTGGCTTCCCACCAGCGATCGTAACCCGCATTGGTTCTAAATACTAATACCAAACCTAATATTGCTCCTGTATATTCAAACGGGGTTATTTGAAAATGCGGCAGTTTATAATAATGTTCATCAATAATAATTAAACTATAGGTATAAATAGCCATTATTAATACACCAAACAATATGCGTGGCGTAACTGAACCTCGCCACATTAAGGCGACACGCAGAAAATTGTGGTGTTCTTCGCGGTTAGTGTGTTTGTGAATAGCCATATTAAATTCGTTATTAAGTTTTTGTTGAATTACTAACGTAACCAAAGCTGCGGGCTTTGAGTACGAGCGGTTAGCGATTACAAAATATCTTCATAAAAAACGACTTCACCTGTCGTTATATGATGCGTGCCACTGACAATATTTATTTCGCCTTTTTCAAGCATTTCTTTTAGAATCGGGCTGCGTTCAATAATCGCGTGTACAGTTCTTTTAACGTTAATCACGGACACTTTTTCCACAAACTCGTTATTACTTGAGTTACGATTTTCAGATTCTGTTTTTTCATCATAAATCGCGGGTTGTATTTTAGACAATAATACCGTCAAGTTACCCATTTCAACATGATCGCAAGCCCCTTTAACTGCACCGCATTTGGTATGTCCTAATACGGCAATGATTTTAGACCCCGCAACTTTACACGCAAATTCCATACTGCCTAAAATATCTTCGTTAATAATATTACCCGCAATCCGTACACTGAATATGTCGCCTAAACCCTGATCAAAAATAAGTTCTGCCGATGTGCGTGAATCAATACAACTCAGGATAATGGCAAAAGGATGTTGTCCTTCTGAGGTTTCATTTGCCTGTTGTAATAAGTTACGGTTTGCCTTTAGGTTATTCATAAAACGTTTATTACCTTCTTTCAACAAACTTAATGCCATTGTTGGTGTAATAGCATCTTGCATTTCTTTGGTTAAAGTTTTCATATTGATTTCCTATAATAATTAAAGTTACTCAAAATAAGCTTGATTTTGTACAGTGCCTCGATATATTTTAGTATGCTGTTTTATTGTTGGGTTTCGCTATCGCTCTATCCAACCTACGCGCTGAAATAATTAATCTTAGCGCGTTATTTTATGTAATTCTAATAATAATTCAGGTATATCTGTTTTAATAATACTCCACAAAGTATCATTATCGATACCTAAATAACCATGAATTAATCGGTTGCGTGTGGCGATAACTTGCCGCCAAGGAATATTAAGATTTTCATTGCGTATTTCTTCTGGAATATGCGTGGCGGCTTCACCGATTAATTCTAAATTACGCACGGTCGCATCATAATTCAAGCCGCTATTTATAAAATCTGTTTGCGTTAATCCTTCGGTATAAACGATGACTTTTTCAGAAAAATTAATCATGTCATCTATATAAAAACGCCATTCACGGTTTATTTTAGACATCAATGGCTTCCTGTTCGATAAATGGGCGCAATTGTGGGCGTAATGCTTTTTCAGTCACTAAATCAACAGCACAACCTAGGCTATCTTCTAAATAAAACTGCACACCAAAATAACGCTCAGAGGTAGCAAGTCCATCAAAACTAATTAATATATCCACATCACTATTTTCAGTCGCTTCATCACGCGCCGTTGAACCAAACAAAGCCAAACGCACCACACCAAATTGTTGGCTTAATATAGGTTTAATTCGAGTTAATATTTCAAGTACAGTGGCTAATCGCATGATGTTTTAATTCTATTTTTGTGTGGTTTGTAAGTGAACTTACGAATCATAATATTGTTGTTTTTGTTGGGTTGCCAAAAAGCGACAACCCAACCTACGCTGCTATTAATATAATGACGCTGGAGTGTTGGAACGATTAATTTATGTTTTTGTTGGGTTGCCAAAAAGCGGCAACCCAACCTACACCGCTGCTACGCTGCTAATTGCTCATATTTTAACGAGACGAAAACCAATAATGTCAAAACAGCAATTAGGCGTAAAAGCGTCAAAATCGTAAGGACGACCTGCTGAACGCAACGATTCAAATTCACATATCCATGAACCACCACGAAGTACACGACACGATGTAGTATCATAATCATCAGCATATTGTTCACTAAATTTATAATCATTATCCCAAACAGATGCTGTCCATTCCAAAACATTACCTGCCATATCGTATAAGCCCCAAGGATTCGGTGGATATGAACCGACAGGCGTGGTTTTCCGAACATGATCATCAAAATTAGCATCTTGATGCGTAATAGTATGACCTGTGTAATACGGCGTAGTTGTGCCTGCCCGACACGCATATTCCCATTCTGATTCAGTCGGTAAACGGTAGGTTTGCCCCGATTTATGACTAAGTTGTAAAGCAAAGCGTTGTGCATCGAACCAACTAACTTGTTCCACAGGTAAATCAGCACCTTTAAAAATCGATGGACTGTTACCCATAATCGCTTGCCATTGTTTTTGTGTAACCAAATATTTGCCTAGATAAAAACCTTGAGCAATAGTGACATGATGCTGTTCTTCTCTATTCCTATCCCTGTCTTCTTCATCTTCTGGACTACCCATCATAAAACTCCCCGCAGGTATCCAAACAAATTCCATGCCTGTAATAGGGTCGCGCCATTCTGGTTCATTTGTTGTTGATGGCTGAATAATAGGTATTGTTGTCTGATAATCCTCTACTTGCGTTTGTGCGATGGGCTGTTGTATAAGTTGTAACGACAACGCCCATGATTCCACCGCCCAAAATGCAAAGTGTTCAGCTATGCCTAAATTGTCATGCAAGGTTTGCGTTAAGCGTTTAACAGTAAAATCTATGCCAACATGAGGCGCGGGCTTTAATAATTGTTGCGGTACACCTTCGCGCAAAGACAAAATCAGCAAATTTAATTCCCGTTTATATTCGGGGCAAAAATCTCTAAGCAAGGCTTCACACTGTTTCACATCATTAAAGACTGAATGTCCATAATGGGTGATGAGTTGTTGTAATCGTTGGCGGACTTCGTTATTCAACATAGGTAAATGGCAGTAATTTTATATATTATGCAATCATGCGTTATATACTAAACTTGTATTGTTGTTTAATATGTTTAGTTTGATATTCCATTTCTGGAAATAATGTTGCTTCAGTAATTCCAGTTAAAGCTAGTTCTTTTAGCAATTTTTCTTTATCGGCAGACCTGATTTTTATCTTAATCAAGCCGTTTTCGGACGTTTCCATTTCATAGGTTTTAATAAACTCCACAACTTTATAAGTTTCTCCTTGTTTAGTAGGCATCTCATTAAAATATTTGCCACCATGAAGTGTAAAATAACCATGTTGCTGTCTTATTCTGGAATTTAGATGTGGTGGTTTAAAGCGATAAACTGAAGAAAATTTACTCTTTAACTCGCAATAACTTTGTTTATTTAAGCTAGACATATCGCCCCATCGTTCAAAGGATTTAAATTCACTTGCTCCTGCTCCATTAATGTCATTAACAACATTGTTCAAATGGATGTCATCGGTCAACCACTCTTTTATGGATATATTATTAATTGCAGCTTTTTCACCATATTCTTTATGCGTAGCTTCGATTAACTTTTGATAGAATAAACTGCGACTCTTTGAAGTAATTAGAGCTTCCAAAAAACCGCTAAAATAATGATCATCTGATAATGTTGAGCTTGGATTAAATGCAAAAACAGCTCCATCCTTGTCTTTCTCCTTCTCATTAGCTACTGGAATGCTCTGGGTATCTTCTAATAAACTCCTGATACATTTTAGTTTCATCATACTTATCAGCCCTAAAGATACTCGGTAATAACTTATGGCGGTAGTCTGCTTGCCCTCGAAACCATGTTTCATTTTCAATATTACAAAAACGAGAAGTAACCTCTTCTTTTAATGCTTCAATAACACTAGAGATACTGCCTTCGACTTGAATTTCTCTCATATTAATTCTCAAAAAATGAACGCGCTAACTGCGCTTGTCTAATAATAGATGTCAATGTTCCCACTTTAAGTTCTTTATGTTGTGGAACAGGCACGGTAATGGTTGATGAACCAATTTGTTTTTGCATAATGGCGTGGCTACCTTTTTGCCGTACTTGTTCAAAACCATGTGCTAATAAAATCAAACAAACTTCTTTACCTGATAAAACCCGCAGCTTACCCAAAAGCTATCTCCATTGAGGAAATATAGGTTTCACCATAATAGCGTTGATTAATTTCTTCTTTTGACGCGCATTCAAAAAATAATTCGACAGCTTCTTTTAAATTATCTTTGGCTTCTTCAATATTAGAGCCTTGACTGGCAATGTCTAATTCAGGACAAAGAGAGACATAAATATCATCTTCTTTGTGAATAATAGCGGTTAGTTGTTTATAGTTCATTATTAATTGTCCTTCCAACTAAATAATCCCAATAATATCTGTTAAGCATGATGCGTTTCAATATATTCAATCAACGCTTCATCCATGCGCGTTTGCCAGTCTTTCCCTGAGTTTTTAAAAAAATCGACTACACGCGGAGATAAAGTTAGGGTGACTTGTACTTTTGCGGATTCGCAGTCTTTAATACGATGGCTTACACCGATGATTTTGCCTTGATGTTCAATACGCGAGCCTTCCCAAAAGTTTTCTACGGAATCGAGGTCGTCAGGGTTATAAGGCGGTTCTTCAGTAGCCAATGTTGGCGTAGTAGTATTTTTGCTCATATTTAGTAGCCTCACGAACTGAAATTAAATGTGGATGGTCAGGTTTATCAATCCAAACCATAAAAACGACCACAGAATTTAATAATCCTAAACTTTGTAAGCGTTGTTCACCATAATTTTCACGATTGTCTTCTTTGGTAATCATGGGATGGTCGAAAATACTGACGCAATCGGCTAAATCAATGCCATGTTTTTTAAAATTGGTTTGACGTTTGTTTTCATCGTAGGAAATCATTAACCCACTGAACCTTCCAAACTCAAACCCAATAACGCTTGTGCTTCTACCGCAAATTCCATTGGTAATTCTCTGAATACTTCTTTACAAAAACCATTCACTATCATGGAGACGGCATCTTCGGCGGACAGTCCGCGTTGTTGGCAGAAGAATAATTGGTCTTCGCTAATTTTTGAGGTGGTGGCTTCGTGTTCGACTTGGGCGGAGGGGTGTTTGACTTCGATGTAGGGGAAGGTGTGTGCGCCGCATTTATCGCCGACTAGCAAGGAATCGCATTGGGTGTAGTTGCGGGCGTTTTCCGCGCTTTTTAATACTTTGACTAAGCCGCGATAGGTGTTTTGGGCTTTGCCTGCGGAAATACCTTTGGACACGATGGTGCTGCGGGTATTTTTGCCGATGTGTATCATTTTTGTGCCTGTGTCGGCTTGCTGGTAGTTGTTGGTCACAGCGACGGAATAAAATTCGCCGATGCTGTTATCACCTACTAATACACAGCTGGGGTATTTCCATGTGATGGCTGAACCTGTTTCAACTTGCGTCCACGAGACTTTGGAGTTATCGCCGCGACATTCGGCGCGTTTGGTGACGAAGTTGTAAATACCGCCTAAGCCGTTTTTATCACCTGGATACCAATTTTGCACGGTGGAATATTTGATGGTGGCATCTTTTAGGGCGACGAGTTCAACAACGGCGGCGTGTAGTTGGTTTTCATCACGCATCGGGGCGGTGCAACCTTCTAAATAGGAAACGTGACTGCCTTCATCGGCAATAATCAGGGTGCGTTCAAACTGCCCTGTGTTGGCGGCGTTGATTCTAAAGTAAGTCGATAATTCCATTGGGCAGCGCACGCCTTTGGGAATGTAGACGAATGAGCCATCGGTGAATACGGCAGCATTTAAAGCGGCAAAGTAGTTGTCGGTATGTGGCACGACTGAGCCTAGGTATTCTTTGATGAGTTCAGGATGCTCGCGTAGGGCTTCGGAGATGGGGCAGAAAATAACGCCTACATCATGGAGCTTGCCTTTAAAAGTGGTAGCGACAGAGACGCTATCGAACACCGCATCGACGGCAATACCTGCTAGACGCTCTTGTTCATCCAAGGGAATGCCTAATTTTTTGTAGGCTTCTAAAACTTGTGGATCGATTTCATCCAAGCTTTTTGGGCCATCTTCTTTGCGTTTTGGCGCGGAATAGTAGCTGATGGCTTGGTAATCAATAGGGGCAAATTTGACGAATGCCCATTCAGGCGGAGTCATGGTTTGCCAATGACGGAATGCTTTTAAACGGTATTCGAGCATGAACTCAGGTTCATTTTTAACCTTTGACAGCTTATGAATCACTGCTTCATCTAAACCGACGGGGAATGTGTCGGTTTCTAGCTCAGTGATAAAACCTTGTTTGTAATCTTGGTTGAGCAGTTGGTTGATTTCTTCGCTACTGGCTGACATTGTGATTCTCTATGCGGTATAAACTGGCGACGGGGATAAGGGTTTCTTGGGGTTTTATCATGTCCGCTAAAGTCACGGATTCTAGTGCGTTATAGATGGCGCGATTGATCACGTTCCAATGTCCGCTGATATTACAACCTGAAGCTTGTTCGCAACCTTGTTGAGATATGCTGCATTCAGTAACGGCGATTGGGCCTTCTAACGCACTGATGATAGTGGCAACGGTAATTTTGTCGGGGGCGTTGGCGAGGATGTAACCGCCTTTTGCACCGCGTGTGGAGATTAACACTTTGGCGTTGACCAGTGCTTTTAGTATTTTGCTGACCGTTGGTAGCGCGATACCTGTCACGGTTGCAAGTTCCATTGCGGCACAGACGCGCTCGTTATTCTTTGCCATGAAGCTAAGAATGACGGTTGCGTAGTCTGTTAATTTACTGAGTCGTAGCATAATCCCCACCTGTTCTGATTGGGGACTATTTTAGTACTATTTATAATTTAAGTAAAGTATCCTCCGACTTTTCCATGAAGAGCGGCTTAATCGGACAAATTAATGCGCAACACATTCACATCATCATGCAGGGTAATCTCATGATGAGAGGTTAATACGATCATGCCACCGTTGGCACAATGTTCTAGCATTAGGCTTTCAATTAGCGCGATACCTTGCTTATCTAATGAAGTAAAAGGTTCGTCTAAAATCCATAAGATGTTATGGGTGATTAAAAGCCGCGCTAAAGATAAGCGTCTTTTTTGACCTGCGGATAAAGCTTGTACCAGTGCATCATCATAGCCTTGTAAATGGACTTTATTAAGTGCTTCAGCAATCGAATATTGCCCTTTCATGCCCAACGCTAAACAAACTTTTAAATTTTCCAGCACGGTTAGTTCTTTTTTAACACCGTCTAAATGCCCGACATACGCCATGTCCGCATAATAACTACTGTCATTAATTGCCTCATTACTCCATTGTACTTCGCCCACATCGGGTTCACGAAAGCCGCATAAAATACGCAATAGCGAAGTTTTACCGCTGCCGTTTTTGCCTTCCAGTAATAAAATTTGCCCTGCTTGTAACTGAAAATTTAAGCCCTCGAATAACACACGGTCATCACGAATACAGCTTAAGTCGATGCCTTGTAATGTCATTTTACCAACCGTTGGCGCACTGTTTCATAAAGTAATACCCCTGTTGCAACCGATAAATTCAGGCTTTCAACCTGCCCTAACATTGGAATAAATAACAGGCTATCGCATTGTTCTTTGGTTAAACGCCGTAAACCCTTGCCTTCTGCACCGATGACTAAGGCTAACGGCACAGTTAAATCGGCTTGATAAACACTTTGTGTGGTTTCACCCGCCGCGCCCATTACCCAAATACCGTTATCTTTTAACCAGCGTAAAGTACGCGCTAAATTAGTCACTATATAGACGGGCATGGTTTCAGCCGCGCCGCTTGCTACTTTGCACACCGTGGGGGTAATACCAGTCGCATTGTCTTTGGTAATAATCACACCGTGTACGCCTGTCGCATCGGCAGTGCGTAAACACGCGCCTAAGTTATGTGGGTCTTGGACATTATCCAGCACCAGAAAAAATGCAGTTTCTGTCAGATTTTCGACGGCTGTTTTTAAGTCATGTTCTGTTAATTCAGCAGGCAATTCGACTTCTATGACGATGCCTTGATGATTGCTACCTTCGGCAAATCGGTCTAACTTTTTACGGTCGGTTTTTTCGGCTTCTATGCCTAAGTCTGCTAATTCATCAATCAGTTGAGTCAATCGTTTATCTTGTCGCCCGCTATCTACCCACGCTTGAGTAATTTTTTTCGGCGAATAAGCCAACGCGGCTTGCACGGAATGTAGTCCAAATAATTTGCTTAGCTTCATGGATTGATATTGAGAAAGTGGAAGAGGATTAGTACAGTAGGAAAGAGAATAAAGGTTTTTCCTACAGATCATGAAAAATATAAACTACTTTTTATGAGGAGTATACTATGAAACCGCCGATAGAATTAACGCGCCGTTAAACAACCTGCCTAAATCTACGATGGCGTGATTGATTATTGGGGATGTTATCAAACAGTTATGGTGTATTGCTACTATCGCCCTTATCCATTTTAGAAAAAAATAATATGAGCGAAATTATAACTACTCCCTTCCTATTCTAAAATTGTCTTATTTTTTTGGCTCTTCCCGATTTCGCGGGGTAACTACTACATATAGATTTAGGCATAGCCAAACAGCCGCCGCCCTTCGACATCTAGCCAGATATGTTGAAATAAGCGACCTAGGTTGGTGTGCCATAACATCGACCACAATCAACCCTATCTTATCGGCTTTTTTATGGTCGGCGCGTATCAAGAAATTCTAGGTGATATGCACAATTTATTCGGTGATACCCATTCCATCAACATCGAACTTGATGATGACGGCTACCATTTTTATGATTTGCAAGAAGGCGAAGATGTGGCTGATTTATTGGATTATGTCCACATCAGCACCGAAGAATTAAAAATCGCCTACCGTGAAAAACTAGAAAATAGCCAACTCAGTAAACGCGAATAACACGAGTATGAACACGAACTACTGGGCTTATACCTATTTAGAAAAATAGTCGCGATGTGGGCGTTATTTCAATCGCACCTACAACATCTAATCTAAATCCACCTGATAAAATGCCTTTAACTGGGTTGGCTTAAATGATGCAGTTCTTCATATTCATCTAGTGGTCGCTCAGATTAAGCGATTGTAACCACGTTTTAAAACTGTGCCGCACGCTTACCGTGTTTATTTACTGGAACCTCTGCTTATATTTTGTTAAAATAAATCCTTCGTAGTACATAAAGAGAAATTCAGAAACGTGTCAAAAGTTAAGTATATAGATTTATTTGCAGGTATGGGTGGAATTAGGTTGGGATTTAGCCAAGCGTGTGATGAACTTGGATTAAGTCATGAATGTGTTTTTTCCTCCGAGATAAAACCTCATGCTATAGACATATATAAATATAATTTCAATGAAAATTATATTCACGGTGATATTACACAAATAAATGCGAGTGATATTCCAGATTTTGATTATTTGTTAGCAGGTTTTCCATGCCAAGCATTTAGTACAGCAGGAAAACAACTAGGGTTTGATGATATAAGAGGAACATTATTCTTTGATGTCGCTAGGATTTTAAAAGAAAAAAAACCAAAAGGCTTTATTCTTGAAAATGTCGATGGCTTTGTAACACATGATAAAGTATGTAAAACCGATGAAATAGGTAGAACATTAAGAACTATCTTAAATACGATAATGGATTTAAATTATAAAGTTACATGGAAAGTATTAGATGCTGCAAATTTTGGAGTTCCTCAAACAAGAAAAAGAGTTTTTATAATAGGTCATTTAATAACCGAACCAAATTTAGAAAACTTTAATTTTAGAAAAAGTAAAATTGGCGATATTTTAGAACAGGGATTGCCAACAATGACAACAGTTTTTATTGAGAAATTATTAAAATATTATAATGTTGATGAGCTTAAAGGAAAGGCTATTAAAGATAAACGCGGAGGTAACGACAATATTCACAGTTGGGATATAGGAATAAAAGGCGAAATAAATAAATATCAAAAAATAATATTAGAACGCCTTTTACGCGAAAGAAGAAAAAAACACTGGGCAAAATTAAAAGGTATTGCATGGATGGATGGAATGCCACTTACATACCATGAAATTTCTTCATTTTGTACAGATATTGCAGATGAAAAACTCAAAAACCTATTATCTGATTTAGAGAAAAAAGGTTACGTTAAGCTAGAGCATCCAAAAGATATAATGACTATTGATGGAAAAAGTAAACGCTATCCAGATATAACAAAAGATAAGGGTTATAATATCGTAACAGGAAAATTAAGCTTTGAATTTAATGAGATTTTACATCCAAAAGACATAGCAAATACTTTAGTTGCTACTGAGGTTGATAGAATAGGTGTGGTAGATGGTGAAGGAATAAGAAGATTATCCGATAAAGAATGCTTACGATTTTTTGGATTTCCAGATAGTTATCAATCTAATATTCCTAATAAAAAATTATATGATTTAATAGGAAATACAGTTGTTGTACCCGTGGTCAAATCAGTAGCACTAAGATTATTAAAGTAGTTTATTGACCAAATAAACACCTTTGTTTTCAGAAACTCTTTTTAAATACATTTCTTCGGTCTCATATAACGCTTTAACAAATTCATCTTTAGTTTTAAATGGTTTGTAAGTTGGATTAGCGGCATACCATGATGCAGGTCTAATATTATAAATAACGTCGCGCTTGACTTGTGTTTTTAATGGAAACCGTTCACTGGAACAACAAATCTCCCAGATTTTCTTTAACCAAATATTTTTAATAATTAATTTTCCTTGATTTAAAATATAACCAAAAATTAAATAATCAGAATATATTCTCTCTGGATTAGTAGCTAATGATTGACAATAAGATTGAAAGTTTGCAATATCAAAATTAGCACCTGCATTCATATCAAAACATTTTATTTCTAGTAAGGATATTTTATTGTCATGAGGATTGTGGAGAAAAAAATCTGGAAATGATTGAGAATTGGAAGGAGAGCTATAAATAATTCCATTTTCTACCATCCATTTTTCAAGCCATTCCTGTATATGTCCACCTATACCGTCTTTGCTGTTTATTTCAAATTCTATTGTATTCATTTTGAATGTTATTTTCCCCACAAGACCATTATTAACTTCTACTAATAAGGCTTCATACATTCTTTTTGCTGCATCACTTGGCATTACTAACCCCCTTCTATATTATTAAATACGGACGCTTGATTATAGGGATAGTTTACCAACAAGCAAGCAACGTGTAACTAGATAAGCTTTGCCTCATTTACGATTATGGGCTTAGCTTTTGCAATAACTCGGTAATAAACGTTACTTTTTGTTCAACGCTGGTGAAGTTTTGGATGAATCGTAATTTATCCGCACCATCAAATTTATAAACTTGCGCTTGGGTTTGAATTAGATGAATGAGTTGTTCGGCGTTGATGTTGGGTTGGGTGGTGAAAATAATGCGTCCACCGTTGGCGTTGGCTTCTATTTTTTTGATGCCTAGCGATTGTGCTTGTTGTTTGAGTTCGGTGATGCTGAATAAGGTTTTGACAGGTTCGGGTAATAAGCCAAAACGGTCAATCATTTCGATTTGTAGCTCGCGCAAATCGGCGGCGGTTTCGGTGTTGGAAATGCGTTTGTACAGCACTAAACGCAGGTGGACATCGGGCAGATAATCCTCGGGAATTAACGCGGCGGCTTGTAAATCGACTTCCGCGCCTTTGTCCATTGGCGTATCGAGTTCGGGTTGTTTGCCTGATTTTAACGCAGTGACCGCACGTTCTAATAATTCGCTGTACAAGGTAAAACCGATTTCTTGAATTTGCCCGCTTTGTTCATCGCCCAATAATTCACCCGCACCGCGTATTTCCATGTCATGCGAGGACAGCATAAATCCCGCGCCTAATTCTCCAGAGGCTTCGACAGCTTCTAGGCGTTTTTGCGCGTCTTTGCTCATTAACGATTTAGGCGGCACGATAAAGTAAGCGTAAGCACGATGATGTGAGCGTCCAACTCGACCGCGTAGTTGATGCAGTTGCGCTAAACCCAATTTATCAGCACGGTTGATGATGATGGTGTTGGCACTGGGTATATCAATGCCGCTTTCAATAATAGTCGAACACAACAGCAGGTTAAAACGCTGGTGATAAAAATCCCGCATGATACGTTCCAGTTCACGTTCTGGCATTTGTCCATGTGCCGATTCTATCCGCGCTTCTGGAATGAGTGCCGCGAGTTCACGCGCCATTTTATCCATGCTTTTGACATCGTTATGCAGGAAAAATACTTGCCCACCGCGTTTGATTTCGCGCAAACAGGCTTCTTTGATTTGTGAGTCTACCCATTCGCTGATGAAGGTTTTGATAACGTGGCGATTGGGCGGCGGACTGGCAATAATGGAAATATCGCGTAGTCCCGCCATTGCCATATTCAATGTACGCGGAATCGGCGTGGCAGTCAGGGTAAGCATATCCAGCTCATGACGCATTTTTTTGAAATGTTCTTTTTGGCGCACACCAAAACGATGTTCTTCATCAATAACGACTAAACCTAGTGCTTTGTATTTGAGTTCTTTGGATAATAATGTGTGGGTGCCGATGATGATGTCAATCTGCCCTTGCGCCAGTTGTTCAGCAAGTTGTTTTTGCTGTTTGGGACTGACAAAACGCGACAGCACTTCTACTTTTATCGCCCAATCAGCGAATCGGTCTTGAAAATTTTGATAATGTTGTTGTGCCAATAGCGTGGTTGGCACTAATACCGCTACCTGTTTACCATTTTGTACCGCAATAAATGCGGCTCGCATCGATACTTCGGTTTTACCAAAACCGACATCGCCGCAAATAACCCTGTCCATTGGTTGCGGACTGACCATGTCTTTTAAAATGGCTTCGATAGCGGATTGTTGGTCTGGGGTTTCTTCAAACGGGAACGCATCGGCAAAGGCTTGGTAATCTTCGTTGTCGATGACAAAGGCATGACCTTGTTTAACCGCACGTTTAGCGTGAATTTCTAATAATTCAGCAGCCACGTCATGAATACGTTCGATGGCTTTTTTCTTGAGTTTTTGCCACGCATCACCGCCTAATTTGTGTAACGGTGCGTCTTCGGGATTCATACCCGTGTAGCGACTGATAACGTGTAAGGAGGCGACGGGAACATAAAGTTTGTCTTTGTTGGCATATTCCAGCATTAAAAATTCGCTGGTAATGCCGCCGACGGTTAGCGTCTGTAATCCTAAATAACGCCCAACACCGTGTTCTTGATGCACTACTGGCGAACCAATGCTCAATTCATTGAGATTGTTGACAATATTTTCCAGCTCTCGTGCGGCTGATTTTCGTCGTCTGCGGCGTTGCTCAACTTTTTCATTGGACAGTTGGTTTTCGGTGATAATGGCAATGCTGGGTGAGTCCAGCACTACGCCTTGGTCTATCGGTGCAACTAGCAAACACGGTGAGCTGGTGGATTTCAAAAAACCTTGCCAGTCATCGACCTGTTTGGTGGTGATTTTATAGCTTCTTAATTTATCAGCTAAGACTTCTCTGCGTCCTGCGGATTCAGCAACAAACAGGATTTTGCCCTGAAAATCTTGAACAAATTGCTGTAAGGCACTGGCGGGGTCTGGCAGTTTGGCGTTGATGATTAAATCGGCTAGGGCAGGGCGTGTGTCATCGGCAACAGGATTGGCTAATACAATACGCGCAAAGCTATCGACTGTTTGGGCTATTTCAGCCGCTGATAAAAACAAGTGTTCTGGTTTAAGTAACGGGCGTTCAATATCGTATTTTCGTTGTTCAAAACGCTCTTCGGCTTCGCTGTAAAATGCACGGCTATAATCATTAAAGGTTTCTGGCAATACCAACACAGCGGTTTGTGGCAAATAATCGAATAAGGTTGCAGTGCGTTCGACAAACAACGGCAGGTAATATTCAATGCCGTTGGGAGTTATGCCTTTGCTGACATCAACATACAGGGTGTTTTTCGCACTGGCATTGGGGAAATAGTCGCGAAACGATTGCCGAAAGTGTTTGATAGACTCATCAGTAAACGGAAATTCGTGCGCTGGAAATAATTGAATCTGGTCGATTTTTTCTAAGGATAACTGGGTTTCAGGATCAAATGTCCGTATGGTATCGATTTCTTCATCCCATAATTCGATACGAAACGGCGTGTTACTGCCCATTGGAAATATATCAATAATTGCACCGCGTATCGCAAATTCAGCATGGCTGTAAACTTGAGACACGCATTGATAACCAACACTTTCCAGCTTCAAGCGGTTAAGTTCCAGATTAAATACATCACCGACTTTTATCGCAAAACTATTGGCTAAAACGTGTTCGCGTGGCGCGAGTTTGTGCATTAACGTGTTGACCGACACCACCAACGCACCACGTTTGACTTCGGGCAACAACACCAAGGTTTTTAAACGTTCGGAAATAATTTCAGGCAGCGGTGAAAATACATCGTAAGGCAAGGTTTCCCAGTCTGGAAAATGTAGTATTGGATGTTGTTGCGGCAAAAAAAACGCCAGTTCTTGGATAAGCTGTAGAGCAATCTGATTGTCGGGAGTGATAATGACAAATAAACGCTTTTCTTGGTCTATGGCATTGGCTAATGCCAATGATTCAGCACAACCAGTTAAGCCAGTCCAGAGAATGCTTTGTTGCTTATTTTTCGGAATAGAGAGGAGGGGAATCGGCGTGTTAGCCATAGATTTTATTTTGCTGCTGAGTTGTTGTGTGACACCGCGCTTATCAGTACGCACGGACGGATTTAATCAATCCGCCCATTTGTAGCTTGTTAATCATTTTATAACTAGGCTGTTATTAACTACTCTAACCCCTTTAATGGTTCTTACCACCTGTACAGCTCTTGCAGCAACCTCACTCGAATCAACAAAACCGCTGAGTTGTACCGCACCTTTAAAGGTATTTACTTTAATGTCTAGCAGTTTGAGTCTGGAATCACCCAAAATAGCCGCTTTAACTTTAGTCGTTACCATTGAATCATCAAAATATTCACCCGTGCTTTCAGTCACTTTGCTACCCGCACAACCAGCAACGGATATAAGAACTATAAGACTCAACAAAAACCGCGTTATCAAATTTAATTTACTCATAATATTTTTACTTTACGTTATGAAAAGACAGGCAATAGTGGCTGTTTAATAATCCAATCAGTATGCCACTTACATTACAAGAAGCTGATTAATCCTAAACTCTGCTGACGAATAAAATCAGTCACAATTAGCATTATAACCCAGTGCCTTATTTTTACCGATATAGTGTTGGGGTGGAAACATCGGTTTCGGGTTAAAGCGAGTTATTTGGTAAACAGGGCAGTTTTAAAAAGTATGAACAAGTCGCAAAGTTAAGCTATTAGAGTGTTTCAAGCCTCGCTATTGCTGATTAGACGGTGAAATTATTCACCATTCAGCTAAAAAACGCCGTCATTCTGGCATGGATGCTAGGGTAATGGGTCAAATCTGTAAATCTGGTTAAAATTATACGCAAAAAAAAGCCACCGAATCCGATTAAAACATTAGAAATGCTGCCAAATAAATAAAAACCAGACCTCCTCCTATGAATTTATCAATTATCTGCACGCTAAATTCAAATTCCATAAGCCAGCACTCAAAAAGATGAATTGATCATCTTGACCGTTGTGATTACGGTAGACGTGACGCAAGCAATTCATCCGTTTTAAGCCCGCAAAAACGTGTTCAATCGGCATTCTAAGGGCTGAAATGACACGGTTTTCTGCTTTTTCATCGGTCGTCAACTGTCCATTTTTGGGCTTTTTCTTGGGCATCATCACGTTTTTATGGTGATGTTGTAAGCCTTGAAAGCCTTTGTCTAGCCACAGAGTTCGGTCGGGCGGAATAAATCGAAAGGAGGTTTCTTTATCAAAGAGCTTCTTATCGTGATAACGACCCGCTTTGGTAGGACTTAGGAACAGTATCTTCTTTTCAGGGTTCGCCATGGCAAGATTTTTACGCGTGTGACAGCCTTGTTTGCCTGAATAATGCTTACGCTGAGTTTTTGCATGGCTTGAACGCTGCGTTCTACGCTCGGTACCATCAATCAACAAATCCTTCTCGTGTGGAAAAAGCTGTAAAAACTCCTCAACACTGCGGATTTTGCGGGTAGGCAACACTTGTTTTTTGCCCAACGTCGTCTCTAAAATCGGCAGTAAGCGTTTTATCCAATCACAACAGTTGCCACTGTCGAGGTCAAACAATATCCCCAATACATCATACGTTGGATAGCATTTCAGATAAATCAGCACAAAAAACAACTTGAGCCGTGTGCTTGCAAGCCTTGGCTTTTTCCCCGCCCCTTTTTTACGCTCACAACCCCGTTTGCTTCTGTCCGCATCCATGGCTTTTTCATACGCTCTATCAAAATCACCCAGTAATTCGTCAAACTGCTTCAGGGTTAGACCTATTGTGGCTCTCATTAATCGTTCTTTTTTGTCGATTCGATTCAAGTTAAGCATCGTTTTTTTGGGAAGTTTGTAGTTGTAGGAGGTTTTTACTTATTTTAGCGTTATTTGGCAGCAAATCTGTTATACGGGGGAAGTGGTTCAAGCGGACTATAACGCGGCACTGAATATCCTTGCTAGAGACAATGACAAGGAGATTAACAGATACACGCCTTACCAAAAAGTGAAGCAAATCCTGTTAAAGCGTACCGCGTGTTTCACTGAAAAGATGAAACTCGGTGGCGGAGTACCCATCGAAGGTTTAGCGTAGAGCTAACGCACAATAAAATGATAGCGTTCGTGGTGAGCTTGTCGAACCACATTCAGACTTCGATAAGCTCAGTGCGAACGGTTTTGTAATCACTTTATTAGCTGTTAGCTATAGCTGTTTTACGCGAACCGTAAAAATAGGCGATTAGTGGTGTGTGTCTCAAATACTACCATTTATTGTTACTCGCTAAGCCCCTATCCAGTCATTCTTTGAGCAATTCATCACCGCGCCCTGCTAGTAAGCGTACTGGCACAACCAAACTATCCAGAACCTTAGCTTGTTTTTAAACGGTAATACTTACCCAAAAAACCGTCCTGCCTTGTCTCTGGCTATGGCAATAATCCGTATTTCACCGCAGATAAACACAGCTATCGGCTTTGGTTCATCACCTTTGCGGGTACTGCGAAACCACACGCCTGATTTTTGGGTTTTGCCGTGCTTGTCTTGCCAAAAGTCGTTATCTCATCGGGCGCGTCGATCACTGCTCAATGTCAGGTGCTGTGAGGGTATCGGGTGGTGTCGTGAGTGGGTCGCGGAGTCCACACTAGCCTGTCCCGAAGCTCCTCGAAGGAAGTTTATTGAAGGACGGTAGCGTAGGGCGGGTGTTTCTGACAAAGTGTGGTATTGTGCAGAATGATTTGTCGGAAACGGCGGTTTTCGCTGGTGCTTAAATGGCTTATTCTATCCTACCAATATTCAGTTTAGTCTCTTCAATCGGCGTTGGTGCATGAATAAAATACAAATGAATAAAATACAACTTAACAACCACCAGCTAAAGCTGGTGGGTTAAATATAACGACTAAAGTCGGGATACGGGTCACAAGACCCGTTTATGTCTCCGTCCTAAAATTATCATCGCCCTTAGGTTCAAAGTGCCGTCCCCAATATCGCTTTTTCAAATCGGGAAAACTTTCAAACAACTTC
>JBAXNR010000019.1:0-56008 GCA_037133675.1 Methylococcales bacterium | reverse complement strand
CATAAAAACGGGAATTATCGAAAGGTTGGTTGTGTTTTAACATACCGTGGATAGTGCGTAGGTCGGGTTAGCGATAGCGTAACCCGACACACACCGTACACCACGCAATTGTCGGGTTACGGCTATCGCCTAACCCGACCTACTCCTACCCCGCACCAACAAAAAATAAACCGTAGGCGTAGCAATCAGCAACACCGACAGACACAGCGCACCAATAACCGCAATTGCCAAGGGTTTGAGCATATCCGAGCCTGCACCGATACCGTAAGCCAACGGAAGCAAACCCAAGGCGGCGGCAAGGGAAGTCATTAATACGGGGCGCAAGCGGCGTTGTCCTGATGCCAGCAATGCGGTTTCAAGGTTTTGCCCTGCGGTTAAACACGATTGAACGGCATCCAACATTAAAATGCCATTTTTGGCGACCACACCGATACCGATAATTGCGCCCAGTAAGGAGACGATATTGACGGATGTGTTGGTGATGTACCACGCCAATACCGTGCCGCACAAGGCTAACACTGAACCGAACACTATGGCTATCGGTTCATAAAATGAGCGAAATTCAATCAGTAACACGGTGAACACAAGGAAGATGGAGGTTAATAACACCAGCATGAGATTATAAAAAGATTCCTGTTGTTGCTGATACAGTCCACCAAATTCCACGACATCGGCAGGTAGCGTTTCATCGTGACTGAGTTTTTCTTTAATTTCCGCAATCGCACTGCCTAAATCGCGGTCTTCCAACCGTGCCGATACCGCAACCAGTTGACGTAAATCTTCGCGGTGTAATTCCAACTGCCCCGCTTCTATCACCACATCGGCAACTTGGGATAATTTCACGGTTCTGCCATCGGCGGAACGTAACGGCAATTCGCGTAAATCGGCAATCTGGCGGGTGGCATCGTTATCCATTTTGACGCGAATAGCGACAACGCGGTCGCCTTCAAGAATATGAGAAGCTTTTTGCCCCAACATTGCGGTATTAACCGCCACGGCGACATCGTTAGCCGTTAAGCCAAAACGTAGTGCTTCACTGTAACGTACACGCAAGCTGATGGATGAACCTGTGGTTTCCAGTCCATCAAAGCTATCGACTACGCCCTGAATTTTGTCCAGTTCGGTTTTCACTGCTGGGGCTTTTTGTTTTAGCCATTCCACATTGGTGGAAAACAGTTTGATTTCAATCGGACGCGGCGACCATGTTAAATCACCCAATATGCCCGAAAATTCCCATTCCAGCGCGGGGACTTGGCTATGCAGTTGTTGCCGTAGTTCCGTAATGACTTCATCGGTTGAGCATAGTCTGTTGGTTTTTAATTTCACCAAAAAATCGCCGCTATGGGCTTGCGAAATGCCTAAGGCTAATCTTGCACCCGTGCGTCGTGAATAGCTTTCCAGTTCGGGAACAGCGCGTAACAGGTTTTCCGCCTGTTTTAACTGGCGGTCGGTTTCACTTAAACTCGTTCCCCATGCTGAGTGATAATCCAGCACAAAACCGCCTTCATCCATGAACGGTAAAAACTCACTGTCTAAGCGTCCATATAGCCAGATGCCTAATAATACGATTGCCGCGCAACTGAGTAATACTGTCCATGCGTGGTTCAGGGCGGCTTTTAATACGCTTTCATAAAAGCGGATTAATCTCTCTAGCCAGTTAATTTTTTTTGCGTCCAACACCTGTTTTGGACTCCAGCGGGCGGCTAATGCTGGAATTAAGGTGATAGCCAACAGTAAGGAAGTCAACAGCGAAACCACCATTGTTAATGCCAAAGCACGAAAAAACACCCCCGCCACGCCGTCCAAAAAAGCCAGTGGAATAAACACCACTACGGGCGTTAAAGTGGAGGTTAATAAGGGTCTAAAAATTTCTTTGGATGATTGTGTCACCGCGTCCAGCCGTTGTACGCCTTGCTGTAGTTTGCTATGAACCGCTTCCACCACCACAATGGCATCATCAATAATCAAACCTATCGCGGCGGCAATGCCACCCAAAGTCATTAAATTAAAACTCAAGCCCAGCACCCGCAAAGCCAACAGCGTGATTAATACGGTGGCAGGAATCACCACAGCGGCAATCAGCGTCGCGCTCCAGTTTTTTAGAAAAATATAGAGTATGGCAACGGATAGACTCAGCCCTAAAATAATCGCTTCCCACACGCTTTGGATTGAATCACCGACTAATAGGGATTGATCGTAAAACACCGCGACCTGCATATCAGGCGGCAAGATTTTTTTCAGTTCGGCTAATTCATGTTTGAGTTGCTTGGCTATTTCTAGGGTACTACCATCGGGTTGGCTATACACATTAAGCAAAACCGCATTGACACCATCGGCAGTGACGATATTAAACACAGGTTCTTGAGCGCGTTCAACGCGGGCAAAATCCTTGATATGAATCGGATGACCGTTAATTGTCGATGCCTGTAATGATGTGGGGCTTAGCGTCACGGCGGACACAGTCATGTTTTCAATGTCTTCGATGCTGTGCAGCCGTCCATCCACTACGGTTAAATAAAGCTGGTAGTTTTCTTCCAGCATTCCTGTTGGCGTGATGAGATTGTTTTTAAGCAGTGCATCACTGACTTGGGCAAGGCTTAGATTCACCGCCTGCAAACGTAACGGATCGACAATAACGTGATATTCAGGCGCACGTCCACCAACCAAACCAACCCGCGCCACACTGGGTATGCGTAATAAACGCGGCTGGAGTTCATAACGTGCCGTTTCCCATAAATCAGTCAGGGAATGGTTTGTACCTGTTAAACTCAAACCCATCACGGGAAACGCAGCAAAGGTTAACCGCCAAACGGCTGAACTGGCGGTGATAGGTAGCGATTTTTGTATCACCGCCAAACGCCCCTGCACATACAGTTCCGCTTGCACCATATCGGTTTGCCAAGTAAAAAATACATTAATTTCAGCAGAACCGCGTCCTGTTTTGGAACGCACGGTACGCACACCAGGAATATCTTTTAACGATTCTTCAACTGGGCGGGTAATGGTTGCCATCATTTCATTGGCTGGCATTACACCGTTATCTATTAAAATGACGACACGGGGAAAATTGGTTTGCGGAAAAATGGCGGACGGCATATCGAATGCGGCATAAATACCCGCCAGACACAGTGCGATGCACAAAAAAACAATGGTGATGCTGTGGCGTATGGTAAACGGTGTTGCTGGCATTATTTCACCACGCGAATACGAGTGTCAGGTGGCAAACCATAGCTACCTTTGGTAACAATCGTCATACCTTCCTGCAAACCTTCACCCTGAATTTCAATAAGATTACCATCACGCAAGCCTAACTTAACCGCTTGTTGTTTGGCATGATCGCCTTCAACTATAGCAATGGTGGCGTTTTCCTCTTGCTTCACTACGCTCTCGACAGGCACAGCTAAACCATCACGCTGTTCCACCACAATGCTGATATTGACCAACTGCCCAGCGCGTAGATTGGCATCGCTGGCTAATGAAGCGCGGACTAATACGGTATCGGTAAGCGGATCAACTTGCGCACTGATAAAGGTAATTTTTCCTAGGGTATCGCTATTTGCCTTAAGCATGACAGGCTGTTTTAAGCGTAACGCCATAGCTTCGGTGCTGGGTACATGAATGACAATATTCAGTCTATGCAAATCAATCACTTCCGCTACCATCGCATTTAAACTTACCGCTTCACCTGCTTTGACATGACACGCGATTATCGTACCCGCCAATGGGGCTGTGATTTTTAATAACTCGCGTTGAGTTTTTGCCGCCAGTAAATCCTGCTTCGCGCTTTGCAAGAGTTGTTCAGCATCGTCATATAGTTTGCGGGAAATATTTTCCGTGGCGTTGAGTTGCTGTTTACGGACAAAATTCTTTTGTGCAAACTCAACCGCGACTTGCGCTTTAGCAATCAAGACATCAACGCTACGAGTATCCAACTCAAACAATAATTGCCCCTTATCAACGCCCTGCCCTTCCACACAATAGTTTTGCTGAATAATACCTGCGACTGATGCGGCAATTTTTGAACTGGCGGCGGCTTTACTCGTTGTTGCAGGTTCTGGTTCAACAAGTCCATAGCCCATGACATAACGCCGCAAAGTAGTTTGGCTAATTTTTCCTGTCTGTACGCTGACTTCGGTGACAATTGCGGCTTCATCAGCCCAAACAGTTTGACTGATTAACCAGATCGTTATCAGCCAATAGAGGATTTTCATTGCGATTTTTTCCTGATAGCCGCTTTATTAATAGTAACGGCAGTGAGTGTTGATGAGATGGGATAACGCAAACTGTCTTCAAGCAGTGACACGGTTTGTTGGCTTTCGACCAACACATTCAGCCTAACACGTTCAGCGACCGCGCTTTCTAATTCAGCGGTAAGTAAAGCCAGCGAATCTGCTTCCCCTGCGTGTAACTGTTCTTGCACAGCATGAAAATGGTCTTGCTCAGCATGGCGTTGCTGTTCAGCAGTTGCCAATTTAGCCACAACTGCTGCTACACCCGCGTGTGCTTTATCAATCTCACCAATAATCCGTAATTGCAAGGCTTCAAAACGTACCGCAATTTCACAGCGTTTGGCTTCTGCTTCACCGATTAGACCTTGGTTTTGATGCAGAATAGGTAGTTGTACCGCACCACCCAAGCTCCAACGATTTTCTCCCATTTCCCAAGTATAACTAGGATTGGCTTGAATATTCGGGTATTGATTGGCTATTTCCAATTGCAATGCTGATTGTGCTGCCGCGTAATCTGCCAAAATAGCCAATAAATCGGGACGTTCATGCAAAGCAGTGGCGCGTAATTTAGCAATCGGAAGCGCGTTTAAATCAGGCGGATGAGCAACAAAACTAATATCCAATTCAACACCAGAAAGCGCAGAAACAGGTACACCGATAGCAGTCGCTAATAACACCCGACTTTCTGCAAGGCGTTTTTGTGCCGTTGCGACATTGAGCTGTAATTGATTCAAAGCAAGATGTGAGCGCGTCAATTCAACACGCGAAATTTCACCAATGACTAATTGTTGCTCTAGCCTCTGGTTAATGGTTCGTTCAATATTTAGTTGTTGTTGAACTAAACGCTCCGCTTCACGCGCAACATAAAATTCTAATAACGCCAAGCGTAAACGCCCACGGACTAACCACACTGCATCAGCAACTCGCAACCGCGCAGCCTCAGTTAAATGTTCAGCTTTAGCGATTCTAAAATCCCGTTTACCCGCTGTTTCAATCGGAATGCTCAATGAACTAGCGATAATCCACGGTGCGGCGGCGGTCGCTAAATTACTAATCCATGTTGGTGAAAGTGTGAGGCTAGGATTAGGGCGTTGCTCCGCTGTAGTGATTGCCGCAGACTCTGCCAACGCCTGTGCCAATGTGACATCCGAATGATAATAAATCGCCGCTAACGTCAGGGTATCCAAATCCCATGAGTTTTTATCACCAACCGCACTATGAATAAATTGCCGTAATTGCGGATTGGATAAACTACGCGCTTCAATCCGCGCCACAGATTCAACAGCATTAAGTGGATGATCTTCAAAACTAGCACAGCCGCTAATGAATAGCAGCAAAATAGTGATAATGAGCCGTGAAAATCGAGAGTACATATTTTTTATGTCATCGTTAGCCAACGGGCAAATAGTATAGTGCGAATAATACCAGACTATTACCTTACGCAAGGCTTTCCATAACCTTATCAAATCAGCTAATAAAACCCGCTACGCTGTTGATATAAAAAGTTCTTTAATTTGAATAGGCAATATCGGTTATTATCATTTTTCTGCTGCTCGCTAAGGAACTACTATGTCACTAATCGAATTAAACCTCCGCTTTCCTAATCCAAATCAAGTTATCGTTAAATTTGATGATGACGATTCTGGCACTTTAGATTTTCAAACCCCATTCGACAAAAACGATTTTAGCGACATGGCGTGGTATTTAGAAACCTACGCCGCGCATTACATCGCCGATGTGGATATTGAACGGGCGGACGCAATCGCCAACCGCCTAAAAACCTTAGGTGAGCTGTTATTCAACGCCGTGTTTACCGATAGAACTGCCAGTCGTTTATTTAACCGCTTTCAAGACAGTGACGAAAAACGCTTAATTACCATCAGTGCTAATCATCCAACCGTTTTAAGTCTGCCGTGGGAATTATTACGCGACCCCACAGGCACGTTTTTAATGAATGAAAAGTTATCGATACGGCGGCGTTATGCGGGCGCGGGTGGCGGCAGAAAAGCGTTTAAAGTGAACAGCAAAGACAGTCTGCGGGTGTTATTTGTTGTCAGTCGTCCCAATGGTGCGAGTTTTATTAATCCTCGCACTGATGCTCAAGCCGTTATGCAGGCGTTGCAAGCCACACAAGCAAACATCGAACTGGAATTTTTACGCCCTGCCACTCTGAATAAACTCATTGACCGCTTAGAAAATGAAGATTTACCCGCAATTGATATTCTGCATTTTGATGGGCATGGGGCTTTTTATCCTGCAAAAGACACCCCCGCTAAACACGCCGATGACGGTTTAACTAAACAAGCGACACCCGACGGCAATAACGGTTATTTGTTGTTTGAAAATGCAGACGGTGAAAAGGATTTTGTCTCAGCCGAAACCTTAGCCGATTCTTTATATCAGAAAAAAATCGCCTTAGTGGTGTTGTCCGCCTGTCAATCGGCAACCGTGGGCGGTGAAGATGCGTTAAACAGTGTGGCGGCGCGGTTGACTCATGCGGGTTTGCCGTCGGTGTTGGCAATGACCTATTCGGTGTTAGTCGCCACTACGGAAAAATTATTTGCCGAATTTTATAAAGCGTTAATGAAAGGCAAACATATCGGTGAGGCTTTGGATACTTCACGGCGTTATTTAAACCGCAATACTGAACGCGGCGAGCGGCAATGTGGGGCTAATCGTATCACCTTAGAATTACAAGATTGGTTTGTGCCAGCCTTGTATCAAGCAAGTCATGACAGCGCGTTGTTGAACAAAACGGCAACGACTGCCAGTCCTTCAAAGGACTGGCAGTCGTCAGAGCATAACAACCTACCCAAACTCCAAGACGCTGGTTTTTTCGGACGCAGTAAAGAACTGTGGCAAATTGAACGCGCTTTTGTGCAGAATGTGCGTAGTATTGCCATTACAGGTTTTGGTGGACAAGGCAAAACCACACTCGCCATTGAAACGGGTAACTGGTTACAGCAAACAGGCTTATTTACACAGGTTTGTTTTGTTGATTATGCCGAGTCTCCAGTCGAAGGTGCAGTTGGTGTGGCAGTCAGTACCTTGGCAACGGTATTGAAAGAATCGCTAATTGATGAAAACGCCGCCACGCAAGCCCTGCAAAAAACCGCGACTTTATTAATTTTGGATAATTTAGAAGCCTTAACGCCTAACGCCTTAGCCGCCTTATTAACATCCGCCTCTGCTTGGGCTAAGGCGGGTAATAGTCGCTTAATTATCACCACGCGGCAACACGATTTATCCCATCCCGCATTTCCAAAAGCCAACTCCAGCCAGCATTTGTATGTGCCTTTGAGTGGGCTAGGGCAAGAAGACGCACTGGCGTATTTTCAACGCCTGCATAAATTACCGCCCGCGCCACAGTTTAAACAACCTGAGCGAGAAGCCTTGTTAGCCTTATTTGCGCGGGTGGATTTTCATCCCCTATCAATCGGTTTATTGGCACAGGAATTAAAGTTTCGCCGCATTGCCGCCTTAGGCGCACGTTTAGAACACTATCTGGCAGAAAATCCTGATAACCCGTTAATCAGTTCGTTAAAATTATCCCTAGACCGTTTAGAACCCGCAGTGCGTTTGTTAGTCACGCGCTTAGGAGTGTTTCAAGGTGGGGCTATGGAAGATAAGTTACTAGAGATTACTGAAATTAACGCCAACGATTGGGCAAGTTTACGCCCAGCCTTAGAAAGCACAGGCTTGATTCAAGCGGAATCCTTAGCCCATTTAGGTGTTGCCGCACCGTATCTTAAATTTCATCCCACCTTAGCCCCTGCCTTGTGGCAAGAACTCAAGGACGATGAACAAGCCGAATTAGTAGCACGTTATCGGCACAGCTATTATCAGCTTTCTGGTTTTCTCTATGATGAAGATGACAAAAATCCCCACGCGGCGCGGGCGATTGCCCTGCGAGAATTGCCGAATTTGCTATATGGAGTTTATGCCGCGTTGCAAGCAGGTGAAGACTTTGCCATCGAGTTTGCGCATTGTGTTAGTTTTATTCTTAATAACTTTGGCTTATACGCGGATAAAGCCGCACTTAATCTAGCGGCACAGCAAGCCAGCGGTGACATCGGTTCAGAAACTTGGTTTTTAACGCAAAGCAATCAAGGTGAAGCCTTGTACTATGCAGGACAGTACCCGCAAGCCGAAGCACTTTTTCAAACCATTCGCCAGCAGTTAGGGCAAACACCGAGTGAAAAACTTTGCCTCACGTTAGACCGTTTAGGTCGTTGTTTGGATGGACAAGGTAACATCGCTGCTGCTATCGACTGTTATTCACAAGCTTTAGCGGTTGCACAATCACTAGACACCTCACCCGCAATACAACCGCTAATCAGCACACTGTATACCGATTTAGCCGCTGCTTTTATGAATGTCGGTGATTATGCTCAGGCAAAAGTACACTATGAGCAATCGTTAGCCATTGATGAGGAAACAGGCAATACACGCGGTGTAGCGGTTGTACAAGGACAACTGGGGACATTGGCAATGGCTCAGGGGGATTTGCATGAAGCAGAGCAACGCTATCAAAGCGCGTTAAAAATGTTTTCATCACTGAATGAATCACAATCAGAAGCAACGATTTGGCATCAATTAGGCATGGTTTATCAAAGAGCAAAATCATGGAAAGCCGCCGAACACGCTTATCGGGAATCTGCCAGAATTAAAGAAGCCCTAGGCAACACGCTGGACGCGGCAAGCACTTGGACTAATTTAGCCACACTCACCGCAGTACAAGGCAACACAGATGCGGCTGAACAGTGGTATTGCAAAGCCATTGCAGTACAGAAACAGGGCAATCCCAAACACTTAGCAACCAGTTTAAACAACCTAGCGGATTTATTACAAAACCAAGCTAACCGTTTAGAAGAGGCACGCGCCTTAGCCGAACAAGCCTTAGTCATTTATGAAACCTTGGATGCAGCCAGTGCAGAAATTTGGAATACTTACCACATTCTGGCAAAAATCGCTGATAAACAGCAAGACAGCGTGCAGGCAAGCCATTATCGACAATTATCTCGGACAAGCTATTTGCGTTATGCGGGGATGCCGACTCAGATGAAACAATGCGCACCATTCGTTATTGACGTTATACAGACAGTATTTAGTCCAAAAGGTAATTTATTTCAGAAAGCCCGTTCTTTATTTGGCAAACAATCAATCCCTAAAGAAGTTTTAGAATTACAAGAAATATTGGCAGAATTTCCAGAGCAAAGGCAAAACCTAGCCAACGCCATTAAACACCTGCTTAATGGCGAACGCAACGAAGCCGTTTTACTTGAACCGTTGGATTTTACAGAAGCCGCCATTATCCACCTGATTTTAAAAGGCATAGCCAACCCCGACAGTTTAGCCACCCTGTTTAATTCCTAACCCACCAAGGACAACACCATGAACCACTTTACCGATGCAGAATTACAAACCCTATCCGCTGAAATCGACAGCCAGTTAATGGAATTAGCCAAAGACCCCGATAGCACTCACAGGCACATAGGACACACTGTCCCAGCCAAACAAAAACAGCAACTGGAACAGGTCATAGAACAAGACTTAGGCACAAAAGAACCCGCCGATTCATTCATGAAGAAATTCGCCCACGCCGCAAAACAAGACTTGTGTGTAGAAGGTGGCGTTCTGTATGGGCAGTGGAAAAAATACGGCGATTTAGAAAATGAAGCCATGCTAAAAACCTTTAGCGGGATTTTAATCGGTATGGGCATTAGCAATGCGTTGTTAGCCACCGCTGTGGTAGCGGTGAGTGTTATCGTGATTCACATCGGCATTAAAGCTTTTTGTGAAGACTGCGAATAAATGCAGTCATTTTGCTTTTATCATTCCAACGTTCCAGAGACTGTAAAATTATCACCATTCAGCTAAAAAACGCCGTCATTCCAGCATGGATGCTGGAATGACGGATTTGAAAATTGTTGCGTCTAATAACGTAGTTTTCTTGAAATTATGAATACTTTCACAGTCTCTGGAGCATGGGAGCCATTATCGACAGACTCATACTGTATAGTAACGAAACAGCAAGACTGTCTAGTCTATGATTCGATGTTATAAACAATCGTCACCACTACTTTGGCTGTTTTATTGATGGTGGATTTGTCATAAACGCCGCCGTAATCTTCGGTATCAGCTTCTGCTCCTGCCGCTAAAATATAAAAAGCACCTTGTGAGGCAGAGCGCATAACACCTACGCCTACGCCGTCTTGTTTGGTGAATTCATTGGCACGTTTGCGGGCATTTTCTGTTGCCGCGCTGATTAGCGATATTTTTATGTCTTCTAAATTACTGACTAGGTATAAAGGTGGGTCAGCTTCAAAGGGAAGGTTTTCGGCTTGTAAACTTAAAAAATCTTTACTTGCGGTGACTATTTTGGCTAACTCTTTGGTACTGATGATTATATCTTGATGGGCATCAAAACCATTTTGTACTGACTTAGAGCCGCCATCGGGTAAAGAAACTTCTTCCATGTGTGGCACAACAAATTCATTGCCTTCTTGCCAGCCTGTTTTGTCCAGCGTGTGATCAATTAAGAATTTGTCTAAGGCAGGACGTTCACTGCGTAGTTTAGCGAGTGCTTGGGCGAAATTAGGCGCGGTGACGGAAACGGAGACTGTCCATTCCGCTGTGTCGGCAAGAATAGATTTTTCTGCCAAGCCTTTCACGGTAATGGATTGTTGACTGGATGCGGCTTTTTTGGCTTGTACACCAAGTATAAACGCCGCGCTGGACATACCAATTGCGATGGTTAGCCCTAGGATTGCCATTGCGGTGGTGAATTGTTTTTCCATTAGGTTAGTCTCTTGTTGATTGTGTAGTTTGTTGGGGTTCGCAAAGCTCACCCCAACCTGCAAATGTTTATGATAGCTTTTGCATCAGTGCTTTTAAATACACTAAAAAATCATCTTTGAGTTCTTTGTGCAATAAGCCATGTTCAACATTGGCAATAAGAAAGCCTAGTTTTGAGCCACAGTCATAACGTGTACCTTCAAATTCAAACGCCAATACTTGCTCGTCTTTTAATAAGTCAGCAATGGCATCGGTAAGTTGAATTTCACCACCCGCGCCTCTTTCGGTGGTGGCGAGTTTATCAAAAATGGCAGGTGTCAAAATATAACGCCCAATAACGGCAAGATTAGACGGTGCGACTTCGGGTTTTGGTTTTTCAACAATCAGTTCAATCGGTGCGTGTGTTCCTGAACTTTCGCCTGTTCTGACGATGCCATAACTGCCAGTATCGGCAGGATTGACGCGCTCTACCGCTAAAATTGAGCAGTGTTGTTCGTCATATAATTTAACCATTTGCGCCATGCAACCGCGTGTTGCATCTTCAACCAAGTCATCAGCCAAGATAACGGCGAACGGTTCATCGCCAATCACAGGTCTGGCACAGGCTACCGCATGACCTAAACCTAAGGGTTCGGGTTGACGAATAAACACGAACGAGACATTAGGCGGTACGATGCTACGCAGTAACGCCAACAGTTCGGTTTTGTTTTTGTTTTCCAGTTCGGTTTCCAGTTCGTAGGCTTTATCGAAATGATCGATGATAGCGTTTTTACTGCGTCCCGTGATAAATATCATCGTATCAATCCCCGCTGCAACCGCTTCTTCTACAGCATATTGAATCAAGGGTTTATCAACAATCGGTAACAATTCTTTCGCAACGGACTTGGTCGCAGGCAGGAAACGTGTTCCTAAACCTGCAACAGGAAATACGGCTTTGGTGACTTTAGTGGTAGTACTCATTAATGGTTTCCTTATAGTTAATAATATTAAATGCGCCCGTAGTGATCAGAAAAACGAACAATATCGTCTTTATCCGCGCTAAGTGCCGCTATTGTAATCGCAGGCGCGGTATTTTTGCCCACAGGTTCGAGAATAATTGCCGCAGGTTTGGCATTAATTTCCCATAGCTGTTCTGCCATCATAAAACGATGATCTTCGTTACAAACTGACAGTGGTGTTTGTACCCCAACAAACCCAGATAGTCTTAGCAGGGTATCTTGCAAAAAGCCGCGTGCCTGAACCGCCCGATAGAATCACAGGAATCATATTTTTACCTTGTTTAGCAAGTTGGGTTGAATATGAATAATACCGCGCTCCGCCAACAATTCTATGACTTGTTGCACACTGTCTTCTAAGGATAAATTTTGGGTATCAACCACTAACTCAGGATTTTCAGGAGCTTCATAGGGTGAACCTATGCCCGTAAAAAATGGAATCTGCCCTGCTCTGGCTTTTTTGTACAGTCCTTTTACATCTCTTTGTTCACAGGTTTCAATCGCACATTCACAATAAATTTCCAAAAAATCACCATGAGGCACTAGGTGTCTGGCGGTATTACGATCTGATTTAAACGGCGAAATAAACGCAGTGAGGGTAATAACGCCTGCTTCTATCATCAGTTTTGCCAGCTCACCCACACGGCGAATATTTTCAATTCTATCTTTATCATTAAATCCCAAGTCACTACATAAACCGTGACGCACATTATCACCATCCAGCACAAAGGTAGAAATACCTAGGTGATAAAGATAGTCTTCCACTGCATGAGCCAAGGTGGATTTACCTGATCCAGATAAGCCAGTAAACCAAATAATAACGCTACGATGCTTATGTAAAACTTCTCTAGCCTCACGGGTAATAGTGGCATGATGCCAAACGGTATTAGTATTTTTTAGCGTCATAATATTGTTAGCGATAGTGTTGTACAAACGTGTTAATAAAAACAGGCAATTGCTCAGTCGGTAAGTGATTAATACCCGCTGCACTTTTTCGCCCGCCACCTGAAACAAAAATCGAACATAACTCATCCGCACCTGTTGGTCTTGTTAATGGAGCGCGAACACTGACTTGATAATCACCTCGTGGTCGATAACTTAGCACCGCATGAGCGCGGTCTGGATGTCGATTAGCCAGTTCATTGCTCAATACACCGCTGACACGTCTAGCCCACGCGGCATCAGGCAATAGATAAACCGCAACAAAATCAGACTGATATTCGGGGCTTATTGTTAACGCCTGCGTTATATCATCATTATAAGCAGCGGTAAGTTGTTCATAAATGACACGTTTATCAGTAATAAAATCTAACGGCGACCCATAATGACACGCTTCTTGATACAGCGTGTCTGGAGCAAAATGCAAATCAGCAATACTGTCGCCATAACTATTGTAATTGATACACACGCCTAAATTTTGCAGAGATTTCAATTCATCCGTGGTTAGCGACAACAGACGCGCCGCTTTTTCAGCTTGCGGAATTAAATTATCACCAAACGCACCTACTACTGCCCATTCACGGTATTGACCAGCGAGGTATTCATCCATCAATAAGCTGGTACAGATATTAGCATCGGTGTTAATAAGTGTTTTAAGTTGATTATGCTGTGGAATCTCACCCGCTTGATGATGATCGACATAAAACACGTTTGCCCCCTGTTCCAATACCCTAACCAATTCTGCACTATTTTTTGCTAACGAAACATCCAATACAGTAACATAATCGCCTGCTTGGGCGTTTACTTTAGCCAATAACTCAATGTCTCTTTTAACGCCTGTAATCAACACACTCTCAGCGGGCTGAGCAAAGCGTAATTGCAACAAGGCACACAGTCCATCAGCATCGCCATTAAATACATCGTATTGCATTCATCGCCTCAAATTATTGTTAGGATTGCCTTATTTTACGCGAGAAGCAGTGCAATTCAAAAACAGCCGTGCTGGAAAACTATTAATTCAGTAGAATGCTACAAAAAACACCATAGGTTCTACGCGTTATGACAACCCAAAACCAATTTGTAAATCTGCACTTTTTAAAAGAAGGCATTAGACGGCTACTGCCAAATTCCCAAGCAACATCACTGGCATTAACCTTAATCATTAGTTTTGTGCTGATTTACTCCTTATCCGATTTACTGATGCCCGTTTTTGTTTCCATTGTATTTGCCTACCTATTGGAAGGGCTAGTGATTAAAATTGAAAAAATGAAGGTATCGCGTTTAGTTGCCGTGTATCTGGTATTTTTAAGTTTTATGGCGGGATTAGGATTTTTATTATTCTTTTTACTGCCAGTGGTCTCAGAGCAATCAGTCGAATTGGTACAACAAATTCCCAATATTCTGCACCGAGCGCAAACCGAAGTTATGCGCTTACCTAAGGTTTACCCACAGTTTTTTTCCGAAAACAAAATTCAACAAATCATGACTGCCTCGCAAAAAGAACTGTTGAGTTATGCGCAAAACTTATTATCATTTTCTGCCGCCTCAGTCGTTGGCTTAGTGAGCTTAATGATATATTTATTTTTAGTTCCCATGATGGTATTTTTCTTTATGAAAGATAAAGAATTATTAATGTCTTGGCTTATTCAATTTATGCCCAAAGAACGCTATTTAACTGTTCATGTCTGGGAAGAAATAGATCAGCAAATTGGTAATTATGTTCACGGTAAATTTTCGGAAGTTTTTATACTCTGGTTTGTCAGTTTTATAACTTATACGGTATTGGATTTAAATTATGCCATGTTACTGGCAGTATTTATGGGTGTGCAGGTTATTATTCCCTATATTGGCGCAACCTTAGTAACATTTCCAGTATTAGGTGTGGCTTATTTTCAATGGGGATTAAGCGGCGATGATTTTATGTACACGCTGATAGCTTATAGTATTATTCAAGCTTTAGACGGTGTTATTTTAGTGCCACTATTATTTTCAGAAGCCGTTAATTTACACGCTGTTGCCATTATTATCGCGATTTTATTTTTTGGCGGCTTATGGGGATTTTGGGGGGTATTTTTAGCCATTCCATTAGCCACCGTTGTTAAAGCCGTATTAACTTCTTGGCCGCGTACTGGTAACAATACTTTAAACACTAATTACTAATAATTTATAATGACCTTATCTCATGCTTTTTTTGCCATTATTCGCCGCGATTTAGTGCTGGCTTTACGCCGCCGCGCTGAAATTGCTAATCCATTATTATTTTTTGTGCTAGTTATTACTTTATTTCCATTAGGTATTGGCGCACAGCCGCATTTATTACAAGCAATTGCATCGGGTATTATCTGGGTATCTGCATTATTAGCCGCGATGTTATCCTTGGATAGTTTATTTCGCTCTGATTTTGATGATGGTTGTTTAGAGCAGATTTTATTAAGTCCCCATCCTGCGTCGGTATTAGTATTGGGTAAAATAATTGCTCATTGGTTAGTGACAGGCTTACCGTTATTAATTGTCGCACCGTTGTTAGCGGTATTTTTAGGTATGCCTAATCATGCGATTGGGGTTTTATTATTAACGCTATTATTAGGCACACCTGTACTCAGTTTAATTGGTGCAATTGGTGTCGCACTTACGGTAGGTTTACGGCGCGGTGGTATGATATTATCATTATTGGTATTGCCGTTATATGTACCCGTATTAATTTTTGCCAGTAATGCAGTGGACATGGCGGGCAATGGTTTACCAGTTCATGCGCAAATTAATATTTTGATTTCAATTTTAATCATGAGTTTAGTATTAGCTCCATGGCCCACTGCTGCTGCGTTGAAGATGAGTATAAATTAAACCTCCTAGGTTTTAAAAACCTAGGAAGTTTTTGTTTAAGCTGTCCAATTAACTAAACCGCTATAGGCTGTACCGATTACCACCAAACCAAATATTATGCGATACCACGCAAAAATAATAAAATCGTGGTTACTGATATAACGTAATAAACCTTTAATGGCTAACATAGCACTGAAAAATGCCGCTATCATGCCCACTGCAAAATAAGGTGCATCTACTGCCCATTCTAATATCTCACGGTGTTTATACAAGTCATAAAGACTGGCAATAAATAACGTGGGAATGGCTAGAAAAAAAGAAAATTCAGTAGCTGCTTTACGAGATAAACCAAAGAATAATCCACCAATAATAGTCGCGCCTGAGCGTGAAGTTCCTGGAATTAAAGCAAACGCTTGGGCTATTCCTAGTTTTAAAGCATCCAATAGACTTAAATCATCAATTTCAAAAACTCGAATTTTATGTTCGCGTTTTTCTGCCCAGATAATAATAAATGCCCCAATAATAAACGCTAATGCCACAGGTATCGGTTTAAATAATACTGCTTTAATTAGTTTACCAAATAATAAACCCAATACAGCTAAGGGCATAAAGGCTACCATTAGATTGAGGGTGAATTTTTGTGCAGATTTTTCACCTTTTAATAAACCTGTTAATACCGCAGTTATTTTTACTCGATATTCCCAACACACAGCGAAAATAGCTCCGACTTGAATAACGACCTCGAATAACTTGCCTTTTTCAGTATTAAAATTTAATAAGTCACCCGCCAATATTAAATGTCCTGTGCTGGAAATAGGTAAGAATTCGGTTAAGCCTTCAACAATGCCAAGAATAATCGTGTTAATAATTAAAATAAGTTCCATAGTTTTCTCAGGTAAGTAATGGGTCAATGTTTTATAAATCAGAAACAATATCTAGTGCTTCCGATAAGGTGGTGACTGGGTGAATTTCCAAGCCTTTAATCGGTGTTTTTGGTGCGTTGCCTTTAGGAATAATAGCTTTTTTAAAGCCATGTTTTGCTGCATCATTTAAGCGGGCATGACCATTTGCGACAGGACGAATTTCGCCACTTAAGCCAATTTCGCCAAAAAATAAGACATCAGGCGGAATAATTTTATCGCGCAAACTGGAAACCACACCAACAACGATGGCTAAATCTGAGCTGGTTTCATTGATTCTAATACCACCGACCACGTTGGCATAAATTTCATCTTGGGCGGTGATAATACCCGCGTGGCGTGATAACACCGCCAACAACATAGCCAAACGATTTTGATCGAAACCGACTGCTAAACGGCGTGGATTGCCATATTGACAATCGGTGACTAAGGCTTGAATTTCGACTAATAATGGGCGAGTACCTTCCCATAACACCGTGACTACACTACCCGAAGACGGTTTTTCAGCACGGTTTAAAAACATCGCAGAAGGGTTTTTAACTTCTTTTAAACCAGCGTTATCCATCGCAAAAAAACCTAATTCACCAACGCTACCAAAGCGGTTTTTATCGGCGCGTAACACACGAAAGCGCGAATCATCGGTAGAGCCTAGCATAACTTGGGTATCGACGATATGGCTTAAAGTCATGGGCCCTGCTAGAGATTGATCTTTAGTGACATGACCCACCATAAAAATAGATACGTTATTTTTTTTGGCATATTGAGTGAGATAACTGGCAGATTCACGCACTTGAGACACCGAACCAGGTGCAGATTCGGTGTCTTGAGTGTGCATGACTTGAATGGAATCTATGACTAAAATTTGCGGTTGAAGCGTATCTAAAGTATCGCATATTCGCTGCACCGAGGTTTCTGCCAGCATCATAATTTTATTCGCGGACAGTTTTAAACGATGCGCTCGTTCGGCAATTTGTTGTAACGACTCTTCACCCGAAACATATAACACACTAACGCCACGTTCAGCGATACCCGCAATGGCTTGTAATAATAGGGTACTTTTTCCTGCACCTGGTGCGCCGCCAATGAGTACCACGCTACCGCTAACAATGCCACCGCCTAATACCCGATCAAATTCGCCGATGCCAGTAGAAATACGTTCTGCTTGCAGTAAATTGACATCGGAGAGTAATTTAACTTCAGAACGAGAGCCTGCATAACCTACTGCACGATGATGGCGTTCGCTACCTGCGGGAGCTAAGCGGATTTCTTTGATGGTGTTCCATTCGCCGCAACTGGTACATTGCCCATTCCAGCGGGGGTAATCCGCGCCACATTGCTCACAAACAAAGGCAGTTTTACTTTTTTTAATCATGATAGTTTTAAGTGTGTGTAATACGACATAAGGTGGACGCGACTTGTCACGCCCACACAATGATTGCTAATCCACTTTTTTATCGCCTAACAGATTGATATTTTTAGCTAAAAAGATGTGGGTAATGGGCATTTCTAATGATATAACGATTTAATTAATTTAGTATAACCGTCTTTATAACTAGGATATATAAATAGATAACCCAAAGTTTTTAGACGCTGGTTATTACAACGTTTATTCATCGTATCACTACTATCAATGGGTTTAATGGTCGGTGCGGGGCAGTTTAGTTGTTGCGCAAGCCATAACATTACGTCATAACTCGGTGCTGGATCATCGTCACTGGCTAAATAATAGTGTGCTAAGGGTATATCCGCTAGTTTTTTTTTCAGCAAAAACGCTAATACTTGCACACAATCTTCTTGATGAATACGATTGGTAAAAGTTGGCGGTGTTTGTTGAATGGCTGGACTTTGCTTTGCCCTGTTTAACAAGTATTCACGCCCTGCCCCATAAATACCTGAAAAACGCACCACGGTATTTTTTGGGTTTAACGCGATAACTCGCTGTTCTGCTTGCCTAATAAGTTGGCTGTTGAGATTATCCGCTTGCGTGCTAGAGTCTTCGTCCACCCATTCGCCCTGTGACTGCCCATAAACACTGGTTGATGAGACAAATATCCACGGCACGGACGCAAATTTAGCCAGCACATTGTTTAAACCGATTTCATAAACCTGACGATAGCTTTGTTCAGTCCGTCCATCAGCAGACACAATAAAAAATAGCTGGTCAAAGTTGGTAGTCAATTTTTCAAGCTCGATGGCAGTGCTTATATCCGCACCAACATAAAAAATACCAGACTCATTCTGCGGCGGATTACGTTTTACCCCCGTAACAGTGTGACCCTGATTAATTAAATCCCGTGCCAGCTCAGTGCCAATAGCACCACAACCGATGATTAAAATATTTGCCATAAATTTATTGTCTAAGTCAGGAGTAAAACAGCTTTAGCTGTTTACCGCCAGCCAAAGAGACTGTTAAAGCATTCAAAATTCTGGTTGAATTTTGATTTTTACAATGAAGAATCAATGGCTTACAGCAGTTTTTTTGCTGTTTTTTGTCGATTCAGCCGTTTTTTATAATACTTTCACAGTCTCCAAAGCTATTGAACTCCATCGTGAATGTTAAAAGAAATGTAACTACTCACCATATCAATCCGTGGCTTGTAGCGATTTTACTGATATAAAAGTAGAAAAACATGATATTTTTAGTCGATTTAGCTATTTTTTGCATAAAATACTACCCTTCAGCCCAATGAATCATAGGGTGAGTAGTTACAAATAAAGTAAAATGCACTGTTTTATAAAATCCAACTTCGTCAATTTCAAATAGACAGCAAAGGCAGACATGAAAAGTTATAAAATCGCAGTATTAGCGGGTGATGGTATTGGTCCTGAAATCACTCAGGAAGCACTCAAAGTACTTAAACTCGTTGAAGAACGCAACGATGTTAAGTTTGAATTAATGCCCGCCGCCTTCGGCGCGTGTGCATATTTTGAATTTGGCGATGCGTTTCCACAATCCACCATTGATATTTGCGATGCTGCCGATGCCATTTTGAAAGGCCCCATCGGCTTGAGTCATGAAGAATCCAAACAAATTCCCATCGACAAACAACCCGAACGTGGTGCGTTATTGCCGATGCGTCGCCGTTACAACACTTACGCTAATTTTAGACCAGTGTCTTTACCGAAAGCTCTCGCGCATTTCTCGCCATTAAAAGCTGAAATTATCGGTGACGGCATTGATATTATTATGGTCAGAGAATTAGTTGGTGGCTTGTACTTTGGCAACAAAGAAATGGGCGTGAATGAACAAGGCTTACGCTACGTCAAAGAAACACTGGAATATGACGAGCTACAAATCAGCCGAATTCTGCACCAAGCCTTTAAACTGGCACAAAAACGTAAAAAAACCCTGCACAATATTCACAAAAGCAACGTGTTAAAATCCAGCGTGTTGTGGAATGAAATCTTAGATGAAGTCGCAAAAGACTATCCAGATGTCACAGTCTACCATCAATTAGTCGATTCAGCCGCCACTAACCTGTGCTTAAAACCCACACAATTTGACGTGATGGTCATGGAAAATATGTTCGGCGATATTTTAAGCGACCAAGGCGGTGGTATTTTAGGCTCATTAGGCTTAATGCCCTCTGCGTGTATCGGTGATGATAAAGCCTATTATGAACCCTCACACGGCTCTGCGCCTGACATTGCAGGCAAAAACATTGCCAACCCCTATTCTATGATTGGCTCAGTTGCCATGATGTTAGAAAATAGCTTTAACATGGAAGCAGAAGCCAAAAACATCTGGGCAGCCATGCAAGCGGTATTTGCCGACGGCTATTCAACCGCTGATTTATCCAAAGCCGATAGCGGCGTTAAGATGATTGGCACCAGTGAGTTTGGCGATAAAGTGGTTGAAAAATTGCGAGCGATGCCGAAAGTGGCTTAATGCACTTCATAAATTTGCGAGGTTTTTAAAATCTCGCAGATTTGGGTTTTGTGGTTTGACGAAGAATTACCCCAGATTTCGCTACGCTCCATCTGGGCTACCTTGCTTCGTACCTCAGATCATCCTATGCACTACTACGCTCAGGACTTATTGGTTAAGGTTTTTTTGTCAAAGATATAGAGGTATTCTCAGGTAATTTCACGCGCAGCGTAAAAATTAATAAAGTTAGATGATATGTAAAATAGTCGGAAACACCTGTTTTCGCTGTCGCTCAAACAGGCTTATTCCAACCTACAGAACTGGCAGTCATACTCAACCGATTTAATACACCACCCAAAATTTAGAAGATGACAACAAAACATTTTATCACCCTCATTATTGCGGCTTACTCTATTGGCATAAGCAATGTCGCGGTTTGTGCATCATCCTATATCTCGCATGAACCGCTTAAAGATCAGCTACCCGCCATTATCATCGGAAGCCTGTCTGGAATTTCTCTTTTTCTGCTAGTCAATTGGCTGTTTAAACCCCGCGCCAATAAAGATAAAAAAATTAAAAAACGACGGTAGAACTACCTTACTTTGGTATTCGGAGCTTAAATGACAAACGTAAATAACTGGTTTTTTTGGGCAATACTGTCAGCGGTGTTTGCTGCATTCACCGCAATCTTTGCAAAAATAGGCATACGCGGAGTTGATTCCGACCTCGCAACCCTTATTCGCACCGCGATTATCATACTGGTGCTATCGTGTTTCGTTTGGTTTACAGGAAAATGGAGCAATCCATTGGCACTGTCTGGTAAAACATGGCTTTTTTTGGGATTGTCTGGCATTGCGACAGGTGCGTCTTGGGTGTGCTACTTTCGAGCCTTGCAAATGGGCGATGCCTCAAAAGTCGCGCCAGTCGATAAATTCAGTCTGGTGCTAGTCGCCATATTTGCATTTGCTTTTCTGGGCGAACGCCCATCACTCAAAGAATGGTTAGGTATCGCACTGGTTGCCAGTGGTGTGTTGGTGTTAGCTATCAAGCGTTGAATGGATAACTGAAATTAAGTTATCTCGTTCCAAAACTTCAGTTTTATATCTTTAAAAATCTCTACCGACAAATTAGCAGCAAACTAAGGCTGGGTAAAAATACTGCTTATATCATGCGTGATGCCGTCAAAATTAACTGTTTTAGCAAATTGATCGTCCACTAATCCATCGATATTGGCATTTTTAATAAGTCCCAAATTAAGCATATCATCAGCGATAGCCTGCATTTCAGTGGTTTTTGGGGCGTAAAGATCAAAAACAATGCGATTTGCGGGGGTTGTTAAGGCATAACGCACGAGGTCAGTTGGTTGATTCCAATACTTTGACGCGATTTCTATGCTTTTATCAGGATTATTTTTTGCCCAAAAGCCAGAACGGGCAGCAGCATTTACTAGCATTTGCACAGCTTCTGGGTCTTTTTTGATAAAATCATTTCTAACAATCATCAAATTGCAAATAAAATGTTCAGCAACTTGCTCAACATAATACAAAACGTCAGACTCGCCTGCGACTAAAGAGCGTGCCGCAAAAGGCTCACCTACAAAGTAGGCATCTAAAACCCCCGTTGATAATGCAGCCGCCATATCGGGTGGATTCATTTCCACGATGTTGATTTGCCCTTCTAAGCCTTGTTTTTTGATTAAGTTTCGTAATGTGATGTTATGCCCAGAATAACGCGAAGGCACGGCAATCTTATTGCCCGCTAAGTCACTGAGCGATCTTATTTTAGCTCCTCGGCGCGTAACTAACGTACTTTCATGTCGATTGCCGATGTAAACAACCTTAATATCTTCACCTTGTTGTTTTAGGACGATAGACAAAGGCGCGATGATGAAAGCAGCATCAATTTTGCCATTACGCAATGATTCACCCATTTCTGAGAACGATGAAAACTTAAGGGCTTTAAAGCGTATGTCTTCTCGATCTTTGCTGGCGTAATCTAACAAAGGTGATGCTAGGTTAGAAATAACAGGCATATAGCCCATGTAAATGGTTTTTTTGCTGCCGTGGTCAAAATTAAGCCGATAATGGGCAAATGAGATAAAAACTAGCCAACTAATTGAAATGATGACGATTTTCCACGGTAATGTTATTTTAGACCACATAGCTAACACCTAACATGAAGAAGATTTCATCACGCAGAGCCATCAATTCGGGTGTTTTTAATACATCCCTAGGGCGACCATAAGGTAGTTTTACATCTAACTTAACTTGTGAGGGTCTGCCGCTCATAACAATAACCCTATCGCCCATGATTAGCGCATCATCAATGTCGTGAGTGACAACCAAGGTGGTTTTTTGAATAAACTCGTGCATATTGACTACTTCTTCACGGACTTTCATGTGCGTCAAAAAATCTAAGCCACTGAAAGGTTCATCCATAATCAAGGTGTTTGGATTGACTGCTAAAGCACGCGCTAATTCGGCACGGCGTAACATACCACCTGATAGTTGATGGGGGTAATGGTGTTCAAAATGCTCTAACTCTACCATCGCAATATATTCTTGTATGGTTTGTGTTTTTTCAGGGTCTTGAATATGCCGTACACCTAGCTCCACATTTTGCCAAACTGTCATCCACGGTAATAAACCGCTGTGCTGAAAAACAAAAATACTATCAGAACGTGATCCTGTGACTGGCTCGTCATTAATGAGTACCTCGCCCGTGGTGGGAAAATCAAACCCCGCTACCATTCTCAATAATGTTGATTTACCGCAGCCAGAGGGACCTAAAATACAAACCAATTCGCCTTCTGCAAATTCTAAATTGATATTATCGAGAACAAGTATCTCGTTTCCAGGAGAGGCGCGTTCACCACCGCGTCCAGCACGTCTACGATCAATAAAGGATTTTTTTAAATTTTTTACTTGAATGCAGCTCATTATTTTGTCAACCGTCCCCACGCTGTTGATTCAATATTACCCAGCGATCGCATAATAAAATCTAACAATAAGCCAATAATACCAATAACAATCATGGCAACCATGACATAGTCCATGCGTAATGCGTTTCTAGCATCCAAAATCAAATAACCTAATCCTGATTGTACTGCAATCATTTCAGCCGCTACAACGACTAACCAAGCAATGGCAATAGTCATGCGCAAGGCGGTAATCACTTGAGGGATAATCGCGGGAATAACGATTTTGGTTAATACTTCTATCCGAGTAAAATTGAAATTTGCCGCTACCTGAAAATAAGTCGGTTTAATGGATTCAACAGCGACACTGGTTGATACAACCATTGGAAAAAAACTGGCAAGAAAAATCAAAAAAATGGCAGGTGGATCACCAATACCGAACCACAGCATGGCAAGTGGTATCCACGCTAGTGGTGATATAGGTCGTAAAAATTGAATTAATGGGTTGAATAGTAATTTAGCGATTTCTACGCGTCCTAAAATAATACCCAATGGAACGCCCAGCACGACAGCCAAGGAAAAACCAATGCTTACTCTAAATAAACTCGCAACGGTATTTTTTAATAATGTCCCGTTAACGATTAATTCGCCCATGCTAGTTAATACCGCAATAGAACCTGGAAAAACGTTACGACTCCATCCGCTAAAACGGGTGACTAACTCCCATAATAACAAAATGAAAAAAAGAGTAATAAAAGGTAAAATCGTTTTTTTATAACCCATTTAATATATTCCCTATTTTTAGCGCAAAATAATGTCAATTTGTTTGGCTAATTGACCATATTGGATTGCAGCCTTGGAATTTTGATCATAATGAACCAAAGGCTCATTAATAATTTGAGATTCCTGCATTTTATAATCCAGATTAATAACGGTATCGAAAACCTTTTCAGGATATTTTTGTTTTAGTTTGGCATAAATAACTTTAGATGCAGTATTTCTTTCATCGTACAACGTAACCAGTATTCGGTAATCCAAAGGATGGGTCGATGCGAAAGTACGAATAACACTATCCATTTGCATAACACCATTCATTGATAAAAATTCGCATTGCGTTGGAATAATTACAAAGTCGGCTGCCATAAGCGCGTGAGGGGTAAAAAACTTTACCGAAGGCGGGGTATCAATCAGAATAAAATCAAAGTGTTCTTTAATAGGCTCTAAATTTTCACGGAGAAAAAAACCAAATTCTTTTGGTTGTTGTAATGCCTGTCTAGCCAGTAATGTAATACGACTATTGGCAGGTAATAACCATAGATTTGGATAAATACTTTTAATGGCTTTTGAGATAGTAATTTGTTTTTCTGCTATTTCATAAAATGAGGGTTCATTCTTTTTGCCTAGTAATAAACTTAAATTAGCTTGCCCATCAAAATCAATTAATAAAACCCGTTTTCCTAACAGCGATAACGATACTCCTAAATTTAAACAAGTCGATGTTTTTGCCACACCACCTTTTTGGTTGCAAATGGCAATAACTTTTTTAGGTTTTTCAAATGATTGTTTTAATTCGACTATATCTTCTTTAGGCGAAAGATCAATAGAAAAAATATGTTTACACTTCGAGCATCTGACTTTAAGAAGTGGCTTAGCAATTAGATGGTCATCTAACTGAAGTTTAGCCTTACATTCACCACAAATAATAATCATAAAAACTCCATTGTTAATCAACTAGGATAAACGCGCCGCGTGTTCTTTAATCAACGCTTCTATACCACTAGGCAGATTTTTATCAAGCAAAACTTTATCGACCACGCCTTGTTCAATCGCACATTCCGTTAAATTTGGATAAACACAGGTATTACTTTGTTGGGCAATGGTAACACCTGCTTTAGCTTTTATTTCTCTAAAACCTTTAGAACCATCATCACCAATACCTGTCAGCAATACACCAATAGTATGCGTACCAAACACCGATGCGGCAGAGATAAACAGTTTATCAAGTGGTTTATCGACTCGTTCGCTGATTTTTATTATCGCTTGATCTAGGCGATTGATTTCTATGTTTAGCGTGTATTCATTTGAGGCAACATAGCAAACCCCCGCTTCCAACACCGCACCATCGGTGGCTTCACAGATAGTCCAACGGGCGTATTTATCAAATTCCTTAACATAGGCGGGTAGCATTTTAGGAGATATTTCCTGAACAATAATCGCAGCAGTTGCCAATTTAGGCGACAGTGTTGAAAAAATACGAATATTGGTGTTTGGCCCGCCTAAATTCGTTCCAATAAGCAGTAAATATTCCAGTGTCTGAAAGCCGTAATTTTGTAACTTATTGGCTTCATTAATCGGGTTGACTCTGACACGGTGGATATTATGGATATTGACTGACATTGCATTTTTTATACGATCAATAATTTGCTGTTTCGCAGTATGAATATTTTGCGAAATTGCACCTGATGGCTTGGGTAAAAAATCAACCACACCTAATCTTAAGGCTTCAAAGGTAATCGCTCCATTGCTGAACAATGAGCTTAACATCACGATAGGTACAGGGCATTCAAGCATGATATGACGCACAGCACGCAGACCATCCATAATGGGCATATCAACATCCAGAGTAATAACATCGGGTGCGAGTTCTTTAATTTTCTCCAGTGCCTGTAAACCATTTTTTGCCGAACCAACAACTTCAATATCGTCATCGGAATTTAAAATTTCGCTGACTGCCTTAATCATGAAGTTAGCATCATCAACGACCAACACTTTTATTTTTTTCACACAAAAACCTCGGCTAAACTGAATCGTAAACTTCAGATAAGAGCTTTATTAGTCGCTACCTTCAAGTGAAGCAATCGATCTTCTCTCTTGTTCTTCGTGTTTTTTAACCTGTTTATCTGTTGTCATGTTAATCAGTTCATGCACGTCTAAAATCAGGGAAATACGTCCATCACCAATAATAGTCGCGCCTGAAAAACAGTTTTGCTCATGCAGATAATCGACTAAGGGTTTAATAACAACTTCTTCCTGCCCCAGCAATGAATCAACCATCAAACCAACTTTTTGATTACCCGTGTTGACCACAACCACAAAAAAATTGGTTTGCTCGGTTTTTTGCGCTGATTTCAAATCAAATAAGACAGATAAACGGAAAATAGGTAAGGTTTTACCGCGCAGGTACATCACTTCGGTATCTTCTAAAATAGAAATTTCATGTTGTGTAACGCGCAGGGTTTCTTCGACATTCGCCAATGGAATGGTGAATGAATCTTCACCGACACGAACCAGCAAGGCTTGAATAATCGCCAGAGTTAACGGGATTTTCAGGCGTATTTTGGTTTCCACACCCAGACGCGATTCTACTTCTATCGTGCCGTTGAGTTTTTCGATGTTCTTTTTTACCACGTCCATGCCTACACCTCGTCCTGAGGTGCTATTGATTTCTTTGGCAGTCGAAAAACCAGGTAACATAACAAAGCGCGTCAAGTCATCCAAAGACATACGATTAAGTTCTTCGCTGGTAAACAGATTCATTTCTTCAGCTTTCGCCTTGATTCTGTCGGTGTCTATGCCTCTGCCATCGTCCGTGACTTCAATGACGATGTGATTACTTTCATGATAAGCTTCCAAAATCAGTGTACCTGTTTCAGGTTTACCCAGTTGCTTGCGTACTTCTGGGGTTTCGATACCATGACCAATGGCATTTCTTATCATGTGAATTAACGGGTCAGAAATTTCTTCGATAATCATTTTATCGAGCTCGGTTTCTTCTCCACGAATATCCAGTTGTACTTTTTTGCCATTGGTATGAGCAAGATCATGTACCAAGCGCGGATAGCGGTTAAAAAGCTGCGAAATAGGCAGCATTCTAACTTTCATCACGCCTTCTTGTAGCTCGTTAGAAGTTCGACCCAGCGAAATAATGGCTTCACTGAAACGATAGGCAAACGTTCTAACAGGCTTCAAATCTTTTTGTGCCAGCCCTGTCACTTCTTTTAAATAGTGTTGTAAATCATTAATTTCAGTTGCTAACTGGAAGAAATAGGCTCTATCAACAATTAATTCACCGACTTGATTCATTAATGAATCGATTTTATCCGCATCAACACGGATACTTTTCTTTAGTGTCTTATCGGTTGTACTGCTAATTATGCCTGCTTGCTCAACACTATCAGACCTGTCTGTCGTTTTGTCAGGTGTGGCTATTTTGTTTTGTACTGGTTGTACGGTTATCTGTGGCTCAGGCTCTAGGTTTGCTTCCGCCAGCGTTTTAATTTTTAACTGGTTCTTTTCTTTTTCTTCTGCCGCTATTCTAGTTTTTTGTTCATTAGCAGCATTCAATAACGCACTAAAAACGTCGTTGATAGGTTCAGCAGTAATTGATTTTTCGATGGAAGAATCCAACGCATGACTTAATTTGGCAAACAAATAATCTTCATCGTTCAATACGCTGTTAGCCGTACCATCATCTAACGGGGTATCTGTTGTATGTATGTCCAACGCTTGATAATCGGAAGATAAAAAATCTTCCACGAATGCCAAACTGGCTTGTTCATCCATATCCAGTGAATTGATGGCACTGTCTGTTGCCTGTATCAGATTTTTTTCAGACGGTATTTTTGGGCTAAAAATGTCTGATAGCTGTGGAAATATCTGCCCTAATTTGGCAAGATAAGTCGCCATAAAAGCAAACGAAACTTCACTGCTGGTCGATAAGCTGGCACGCGCATCAAGTAATTCAACTAACCAGCGACTATAAAACTGGGTTAAGCTTCCATAGCCCATGTAGTTGGCAGAAAATTTAAGACTTTCCAGTGTATCAATTGCAGTCACCAGTAATTCTGTTTTATTTGCCGCCCACCCCATATTATCAACAATATCATTTAATACCGTTGTTTTTTCGCGTAATTGCTGGATAAAAATACCGAACAGTTCTTGGTCATGTTCTTCATCAGGAAGAATAATTTGCTCTTCCACATTGACTTTAATGTCTGGATTAGCGAATTCACTACGCTTATCAACAGCCGTTTCTGCTATGTCTTCTGCCAGAAAAGCAGATAAATTAAATTCTGGCTCATCTTGCGCATTAAGAAAACCACCATCTTCTGTCGCACTGTCCTCTGCCAAAAAAGCAGACAAATCCATTTCTTCAATTTCTTCAAAATCGGCTGGCTTTTTTTGATCTACATCATCGCTCAGATGAATTTTTATTTTATCAATTAAATCATCAACATTTGTTATTTCTGACTTGGTTTTTTCCAAGTCGGTGACCAGTAAGCTGATACGATCTTTGTTTTGAATCAGCAATGAAATAATATCTGGCGTAACTGTTTTTTTTCCTTCTCTCAATAAATCCAGTAAATCTTCCAGAACATGACTAAGAGCTGATACTTTCTCCAGACCAACAAATTGGGCAGCACCTTTAATGGTGTGTATGGATCGAAAAATGGTGTTCAGCAACTCATTACTATTCGGGGAGATTTCAAGCTCAAGCAGAGCGGTTTCCATCTCATCTAGGCTTTCTCCTGCCCCGCCAATAAAATCCTCAAGTAGGGATAAATCAATCATAACCTGTCCTTAATCAGCTATTGATGAAGTCAAGAATATCTTGAGACTTGTGTTTATTAACAAAGCCTATCGCACCGATATTTTCAATATCACCGTTATATTTTTCTTGATCCAGATTGGAAAGAAAAAGTATCTGGGCACCACTGTCGTACAGTAAAATTTCTCTCGCCGCTGTTAAGCCATCCATAGGATCCATAGTAATATCCATCGTAACTAATTCTGGCTTTAAGGTTTTGTAAAGCTCTAATGCTTCAATGCCATTTTTAGCTTCGCCAACAACAGTATGCCCGCCGCGAGTAGCTAATACCTTGGCAATCATTTTTCGCATCATTGCAGAGTCATCAACAATCAAAATACGCATACCCATATCGTCACCTTTTTTAAAAAAAGCACACTGATTTAATCAGCGGTATTATTTTCCTGCAAGACAGACAGAGGAAATATATTACTTCCTCTGTCATCTCATGTTAAGAAATCGAACAATTATAAACTTGTACTGTGGCTGTTCAATTCTGCATTGAGATTAATGGTCTTCAGTTTTTTCAGTTCATCAACCAGCAAAATACGATTAAAATCCAGCAAAATCAGCAGTTCTTTGTCAACTTCACAAACACCGCGAATATATTGACTGTGTAGACCTGCTACGATAATTTCAGGTGGTGGATCAATACTATCTTCTTGAATTTTAATAACTTCTGTTACTAAATCAACAATAAACCCTGTGATTCTACCTGCAATTTCTAGGATTAAAATCCAATCTTTTTCTTTTTCATAACTGGCAGTATGTAAATCCAGTCGTTTGCGTAAATCAATGACAGGGATAATACTACCGCGTAAATTAATTACGCCCTCAACAAACTCTGGCGAGTTAGGCACATGAGTGATTGGCGCGGAACGAATGATTTCTTGAACCATTAAAATGTCTACGCCAAACGTCTCTTTACCTATCTTAAAACCGACCAGTTGGATGAGCTGTTCCTTTTCGGAATCCACTTTACTTGTCGTATATTTATCACTCACAACGAATACTCCCGCAAACTAGATTTTGAATTGTTTTACTTGGGTTGTTAATTCTTGTGACAGAGTTTGCAAACCGTCGGTAATCCCCACAACCACACCCGCACCTTCGGCGGTTTGTTCTGCCGCTTTTGCAGATTCGTTAGAAATTGCCATGATTTTTTGCGAGCGTTGAGCTTGTTCGGTGGTCATATTAGACATTTCACCAGTACGCGCCACAACACTCCCCATTTCCATGCCCACTTCTTGCGCACCTTTGTTCGCGCCGTCAACCAACTGGGCAATTTTGTCTGACTCTTGTAATAGTAAGTTCAATGCAGATTCAGCAGCAGCACGACGTACCCCTTGTTCACCCGCCATTCCACCGATTTGTTCTGCCAAGGTGTTCAAATCCTTCATCAAGGCTTGTACTTGTGCTGTACCCGATGCTAATAACACAGCAGTTTTTTCAATTTCTTCAATTGCCTGCATATTGACTCGTCCACCTTCGTCAATTTTAATCAACGATTTTTGTGATTCGCCCGTCAGTTTTGTTCCTTCCTCAACACGGTTACTAGAGTCTTTAATTAACTGGGTAATTTCTTTTGCCGCTTCGGATGAACGTTGCGCGAGTTTACCTACTTCGTCCGCAACCACCGCAAAACCTTTACCGTGTGCGCCCGCTCTCGCCGCTTCAATCGCCGCATTTAAAGCGAGTAAGTTGGTTTGTTCGGCAATTTCTGTAATTACCCCGATGATGTCAGAGATTTGTTCGGAAGAGTCAGCAATTGCCTGCATCCCTTCCACAGTTGATGCCACCGAGCGTTTACCTTCTTCTGCCGCTGACAACGATGCTTTACCGTATTGAGTGGCTTGAGATACCGCTTTGTTCATACTTTCTACCGCGCTGGAAATTGTCGTGATAGCAGTAGATACTTTTGATACCATTGTTCCTTGTTCTCTTGCGGTTGCCACAACCTGCGCACCCGTTGCACCCATTTCTGAGACTTTACCCATGGTTTCTTTGGCTTCTTTGTTTTGCAGTTTGGCAGATTCTGCCACCTGTTCAACGGCTTTTAACAACTGACCAATGGTTTTAGCCGATGATTCCGCCGCTTCTTTTTGTGCTTGTGATGCCTGATTAACTTTACCTGCGGTACTCCCCATTTCAGTAATTAAACCTACCGCTTCTTGAGTACGAGCCAATTCTTTAATTGACCGCTCTCTGTTACCCGTTGCTCGCTTTGCTACGTCTTCAGAGCTGGTTGCAACTTTAACCGCCGAGTCATTTACCACCTTGAATGCGGTGTGAATCACCTCAATCATGTTATTGAACGCTCGCGTCATAACACTGATTTCGTCTTGACCTTCACCACCTGGTACTTTTAACGTTAAATCTCGATTAGTCGCAATCTGGGTGATAACGTTCGCCATTGTTACAATGGGATTAGAGATTAATCCTGCTACCCATAACGCCACTAAAATTACCAAAATCAAAATCACGCCCCCTAAAATCCCCATTGTTTTGGCGAAATCATATACAGGGGCAAACGCTTCTGCATCATCGATTTTGGCAATTAACACCCAGTTTACCGTATTGAACACTTTGACAGGTGCATAAGAGGCAAGAATCTGGCTACCTGTATAACCTAAGAAAGATTTTGAACCACTTTTACCTGTCAAACCTTCGTCTACCGCAATGGTTTTTACTGAACCCGTTTCTGGATTATCAAATGAGGCTTGCAGTTTGTGTGCTGTATCTTGAATAGAGTCAGAGCGCATTAAATAATCTGGACCTACCAGATAAGATTCACCCGTTTTACCTAAACCCGTACGCTCCGCCATGATTTTGTTAATCCCGTCGGGCGATAATTGTAACGCTATAGTAAAAATTGGTATGCCATTATCCACAACGGGCTGAGCAATAAATCCTGACACTTGATTGTCAGACGGCGCGTATTTAGCAAAATCATCAAAGGCGAAACCACGGTCATCAGACGCTTTTTTAACAACTTTTGCTAAGCCAGAATTTTTATATTGACCATTAATGACGTTAGTACCGTAATCTGATTCTTTGTGTACCGTATAGAACACCTGACCGTCTGTCGCCACTAACATTAAGTCATAATAGCCATAAGATTTAACATATTGGCTATAGAAATCTTCTGTCGCACCTGTTGATTTAGGCGATACAATCTCTTCAACTGACACGGTGGTTATAATTACCCAGTTTAACCCTGATACTTTAACTGGCTCATACAAACTTAATTCGTACTTACCTGTACTACCCACCTCGAAAGAACGCCCTGTTTTTCCTGATAAAGCTTCTTCGATAAAGTCCGCAGCCGTACGTTCTCCACCGATTTTTCCCTGTTTGACCACACGGTCAGAACGATAGCTTAATTTACCAGTTGCATCTTTAGCGACCAGAAACGATTCCGCTGTTGCTGTCAAACCGCTACGATCCTGAACGACGCTGTTAAGTTCATCTTTGGATATTTGAAAGGCGGCAATACCAATAAAAGTGCCATTTGCATCCAGCAGTGGTGTGCCAATAAAGGAGGCGAATTCTTTGGAGGGATCGTATAAACTAAAATCTTCTATTGCTGTTCCATTGCGGGCTTTAGCAAATAAACGTCCTAAGCCACTGTCTTTTAAACTGCCTGTGGCGACATTTTGACCTAAATCGCTTTCTTTGCCAGCGGTATAAACAATATTACCCGCAGGATCGATTAAAAAAACGTCATAAAGATTAAAAGCTTGTTTAAAAGACAGCAACGCTTTGTCTCTTTGTGCGTTGGTCGCCTTGTATTCAGCACTTTGCAGCCCTTTGGCAAACGCTTCGGAAAAGTCTTTAATACCCTCAGTAAAACGAACGTTTGATTTAACATCATCGAGGAGCTTGAACATCCGACCGAAAACCCGTTCTATTCGATCCTTTTTTTGTGATTGAATACCACCTAAGGCATTCGCGCTTTGTTGCCAGAAACTAAGAGCAGTTTCGCTCAATACTTCCATGTCGCCTTTACGTTCGACAAAGTATTGGTCAATCTGGCGTTTTTTAGTTTCTCGAATACCGTCGAGCTGTGAAACAATTTGACTTCGTAAAGCCGTGTCAGAGGTGTTGTAAGCGATAAGCCCTCCAGTGGTAAAAGGTGTTAAACCTACTACCAAAAAGAACGCAAGTAGCTTGAACTTCAAACTCAGGTTACTGAACCATGTCATCATGATGTATTCTCCGTTTAAATAAACATTTACATTGATTACTACAAATTGGATGAAAAATAATTAATTTCAGCGGCTATTTCTGTATCAGCAACAACTGTTTCCGCTTCACAGGCATTGAGTGCTGATAAGGCCATGCTTTTATATAGGCAACTGACAGGGGCTTGAACAATCGCAACACCACCAACGCGAATAATTTCTTCCAGCCCTTCTGCACCATCGGTTCCAGCTCCCGTTAAAATAACGCCTAACGAATGTTTGCCAACAGTTTCTGCCACTGAAAACATCAGCATATCAATAGAACCACGTCGAGAAGAAAAAGGTGCATTGCTAACATGAGCGGTATAGTACTCCTGCCCACCATGTAAAGTCACATATTCTTCCCCCAAACTCATATAACAAACCCCAGCTTCTAACGTAGTGTTGTTTTGTAGTCTTTGCACCATCACTTGGCTGTAGTGATTTAGGTAGTTAATAAAGCCATTGACGTGCGTTGAGGTTTCATAAAAAATCACCATGTAAGTAGTCGTAGGGTGCGGCTCTAAACGCGGTATTATTTTTAATAACGCGCCATAACCGCCTTCGGCCACGCCTAAAACAACAAGACTTTTGCATATTTTTTTAGGTAACAAAAAATTATCAGCTTTAGGTCGAACTCGCACATATTGAATAATGTTGGTTTTTACTTTTGCCGCAGTGATTATTTTTTGGGTAATTGCATTGGCTTGACTTTGCATTGACTCGCTATTGATACTAGACGGTTTAGCAATAAAATCAACCGCACCGTATCGCAACGCATCAAAAGTTACACTTGCTCCATCTTGAGTTAAGCTACTTAACATGACAACAGGTGTTGGGTGAAAAATCATAATGTGCTTTAATGTGCTTAAGCCACCCATTTGCGGCATGATAATATCCAAAGTTACCAAATCTGGCTTGAGACGAACAATAAGGTCTAAGGCTTCATGACCGTTCGCCGCTTCTCCGACAACACGCAGCTCATCACTGCCATTGATAATGGCAATAATTGCCCGCCGAACAATTGGCGAATCATCAACAACTAGAATTTTATAGGGTGGTTTTGACATAACATCACTTTAGATATTTTTTTACAACCGACAAGAGTTCGTCTGGTTGGAAAGGTTTGGTTAAATATTCATTGGCATCAGATACTTTGCCTTTCAATTTATCAAATAAGCTATCTCTGGATGTCAGCATAACAACGGGCATTTTGGCGATATGCGGTATTTTTCTGATTTCCGCTAAAATTTCATAGCCATCCCTACCTGGCAGAATAATATCCAGCAATACCAAATCCAAATTCCGCGTACCTATATCCATCAGTGCCTCATTGGCATCTTTGGCTTCAAAAACCTCATAACCACTGGTTGTCAAAGTTCTGGCAATCACTTTGCGTGTTACGGCACTGTCTTCAACAACAAGAATTCTGCCCCTTGCTAAACTTTGGCGAACTGTTTGGGCTGGCGTTGAAATAAATCCAGCAGTTTGCATATAGTTTGTTAGCAGGTTTTTTTGTTGTAGAAAAGCTCTGTTTTCAGGTACTAGGTTAGTTATTTCGCATAATTGTGCCAAGCCTTCCTGATGATATTGACGATTAAGATACGCCATTGCCAGATAGAAAAGTAAATACACATTGTTTGAATTGCTCGCATTGCGTTGCAATACATCGTTGTAACGGTCAATAGCTTTATCAAGTACATCTGTTTTTGCCTTACTCACCTTATTAAAGAATGCGTTGTCAATAAAAAAACCAGCAAAACAGTTTGGACATTCATTGTCTTTTTCTTTGACAGGCATCCAGCAAAATGGACAGCGTAAGACGAAATCACTTTTAATGGTTTTTCTGGCAATTGTAAATTTTGTTACTTCATCGGCTAATTGACTACTTTTAGAATAGATATACGCCGCTTTTTTCAACGCGAATTCTATGACTGACATATTAGTTGTCACTCTTGATAGCCACAACCAAGCGTGATAACTATCATCATGATCCTGCAATATATGACAGAATAGTCGTTCTGCACCAATATTGTCATAACTCTCGGCTAACAGGATGGCATTTGCCATTAAAGAAACATATTCGGCTTCAGCGTGCGTTATGTCCTGTTTTTTGTTTTGTAAGCGTGCAATCTCTTTTGATATGGCGTGCTGAATTTCGTTAGCAGATAATTCAGCGTGCGTTATGTCCTGTTTTTTGTTTTGTAAGCGTGCAATCTCTTTTGTTATGGCACGCTGAATCTCGTTAGCAGATAAGTTACCTCTGATAGATTTGCTATATTTTTGCGTATCTTCCTTACTGCCATTTGCTTGCAAACTATTGATTAAAACAGCCACTGTTTGATGAATTTCATGGGCAACACTTATCTGTTTCAATGCAACAAAACTCATGGTATCCAGTTCCCATTGCAATACATCGATAGCAACTGAAACACCGTGTTTATTTGCCTCAATAGCGTTAATTAGTACACCCTTATCAAAGTAAATAGCCGCTTTTTTCCCTTTAGACGCAATGGTTAATAAACCTGTCTTGGTTGTTTTTTCCAGAAATCTCAATAAATCGAAAAATGGCACAACACCAACCAGATTATCTGTATATTCAAGTTGTGATGCCAGTTTAGTCAGTAATACCGCACCTAACTCGCCTTGTACCGCCTGTTTACTGATACAAAGCGATAAGGTTGTTGTATTGAGTTTTGATGCTTGAAAAGCTGAATTGAGGGCATTTAGAATTGACTTTTGTTCTTTTAAACCACGCAAATGAATAAAATCGCGTATACCCTGTTTAAATATTTTTTGCTGTTCAGCCATTAGTACTTGCTTGGCAATTTTTTCGATAACAACACCCAGTGCATCTAAGTTAGATGCACGCTGTAACTCTTCTTTGTAATCCTGATAAATAATTCGTGAGACTGACCCGATGATAGACGCTAAAATGGCTTCAATAACGACCATTTGCTCTTCATTGGCAACTTGAAATTGTGTGGGAGAGTTTAGCTGGTGAGAGGTAAGCTGTGACTTATCCGCTAATACCTGCAAAATTTCACTGGTAGATAAATCGATATGTGGTACAGCAATCCCTTGTGCGCGTTTGAAAAATGAAACTTTACCTTGAATTATTTTTTTGATTTGTAATAAGGCAGCTTTACCGTTTATGCCACCAAAACTTACGTCAAAAATCTCACCTTGTTCAAGTGTCAGCTTTGCCGTGCCACCTGATTCGCTACTGACAATCATAACTCCTGAGTGTTTTTCTTTGCACAAACCTTGCAGCGTGAGTATTAACTCACTATAGCTCAGTAAGCGTACAGCGGGATTATCTTCCTGCAACATAAATTGCTTCTCCTTTGAGTGCTTTCTCAAGTATAACAAATCTTGGATTCAAGTCACAAATGCAATTCTAGTCGTTATGCAGCTTTGCGTTCAACTTATGGCAAAAAAACACGGCATGATGTGGGTAGTTTAAAACTTTTCGAGGTCGGAGGTTGATGCTGTGCATGACTATAGTGGATTCCGAAATCAGGACAATAGTTTAAGCTATACCCTGTCATGAAAAAGGGGGCAATGGGTCAAATCTGTAAATCAGGTTAAAATCATACGCAGAAAAAAAGCCACCGAATCCGCTTAAAACATTGTGACTTGTTATCAAGAAATGTAACTACTCACCCTACCAATCCGTGGCTTGCAGCGATTTTACTGATATAAAAAGTAGAAAAACATGACATTTTTAGTCGATTTAGCTATTTTTTGCATACTTGAATCCAAGTTTGAATTTAGCGTGTAGATAATCGATAAACTCACAGGAGTGGGGCTGGTTTTTAATTATTTGGTGGCATTTCTAGTATAAATTCTGGTTAATTTTATATTCGATTGCGCTATATCCTCGTAAATGCTTTATCATTAGCTTCTAATCAACGACTCTAGTTGTTAATGAAATTACATGACGAAAAACTCCGCGCCTTAGGTCTAGCGGTTATCCAAGTGGAAACACAGGCTATTGCTGCCTTAGCTGAGCAGATCAATGATAGTTTTGTCCTTGCTTGTAAATTAATGTTTGCCTGTAAAGGACGCGTAGTCGTAACTGGCATGGGTAAATCTGGGCATATTGCAGGTAAAATTGCGGCTACTTTAGCCAGTACGGGAACACCTGCATTTTTTGTGCATTCAGGTGAAGCGAGTCACGGTGATTTAGGAATGATTACCGCACAAGATGTGGTATTGGCATTATCTAATTCGGGCGAAACCGAAGAGGTGATTACCATACTACCGATTATTAAACGCTTAGGCGTACCGCTAATTGCAATGACAGGTAATCCTGCGTCAACGTTGGCGAAGTTTGCCACTACCCATATCAATGTTGCTGTTGAGCAAGAAGCCTGTCCTTTGGGGCTTGCTCCTACTTCAAGCACCACAGCGGCGTTAGTGATGGGTGATGCGTTAGCGGTGTCTTTACTGGAAGCAAGAGGTTTTACCCGCGATGATTTCGCCTTATCGCATCCAGGCGGCAGCTTGGGTAAACGGCTATTATTGCGGGTTAGTGATGTAATGCACATTGATGAGCAAATACCGTCTGTGTTGGAGTCTTCCTTTATTAGCGACGCATTGCTGGAAATGACGGAAAAAAAATTAGGCATGACGGTGATTGTCAATACGCACAATCATGTAAGTGGTATTTTTACCGATGGTGATTTACGCCGTATGCTATCGAAAAATTTGAACATAAACAGCACGCTTATCACCGAAGTTATGACTCCATACTGTACGGTTATCACAAAAAATATTTTGGCAGCCGAAGCTATGCAAATTATGGAACAGAAAAAAATTAATGCCCTAATCGTGGTCGATGACCAGCAACAAGCAATAGGGGCGTTAAATATGCACGATTTAATACGCGCAGGTATTGTGTAATGATAGCAATGGAACAAATTATCGAAAAAGCTAAAAAACTTAAATTGCTGATTTTGGATGTAGACGGCGTATTAACTGACGGCAAGCTATTTTTCGATAATGAGGGTAATGAGTACAAGGCTTTTCATGCCCGTGATGGGCATGGTATTAAACTGTTACGGCAAAGCGGTGTTGAAGTCGCGGTGATTTCAGGGCGAAAGTCTAATTCAGTCGCGCTACGCATGAAACAACTAGGCATTGAATACATTTATCAAGGTCATGAAAATAAAATTTCGGCTTTTCATGAAATTATTGAGAAAATAGGTATTACCCCAGAACAAGCTGCTCATGTCGGTGATGATTTATTGGATTTACCGCTAATGGTTAGAGTAGGTTTGGCGATTGCTGTACAGGATGCAAATTTTGCTGTGAAACAACACGCGGATTGGTGTACAACTTTATCAGGGGGCTGTGGTGCAGTGCGAGAAATCTGCGATTTGATTATGCAAGCGCAAGGCAGCTTTGATGACGTAGTGAGTAGTTATCTAAAATGATGACGATAAAAGACAGAAAATTTTATCTCTCTTTAACGACTATTGCCCTCATAAGCTGGTTGCTAGTGGACTTTTTAGAGACCGATGAAGAACAACAAGGAACGGTTATCGCGCACAGTGCTGATTATTTCAGTACTACTTATACCAAGTTTGAAATGGATGAGCTTGGCAAGCTAACTAAAAAATTGGTTGCTGACCATGTCATACATTACTCTGATGACGGCACGTCGCACTCGGTCAACCCTGTGATGTATTTTTATAATGATAAAACTCCACCGTGGGTGATTAACGCACAAACAGGGGTATTGTCTGGCGATGGTAAAGACTTGTTGTTAAATGGTAAGTCTGTCATACACAGAGCCAAGTCAGAAAAAGCAAGGGAACTTATCATTAATACCTCTAATCTACGAGTAAAGCCAGAAACAAGTTATGCAGAAACCGATGAATGGGCTGAGCTAATAAGTCCGCCCAATGTTACTACTGGCATCGGGATGAAATTAGTTTTTGTAGCACCTATTCATCTGGAGTTACTGGCAAATGTGAAAGGAAAATATGAAACAAATTAATAAATACTGTTTAATGCTCTTGCTAGGATTTTATAGCGCGGGGGCTTTCGCCTTAGACAACGATAAAGACCAGCCGATAAATATTGATTCCAATACGGCTACTTACGATGATGCCACTGCTACCAGTATTTACACGGGTAAAGTGATCTCCATTCAGGGCAGTTTGCGGGTAGAATCCGATAAATTAGTGGTCTACTTTAAAGATGGCGAAGCAGAAAAGTTGGTATTTACAGGCAAACGAGCAAAGTTTAGACAAACACCTAAAGAAGGTGACGAGGATATAACGGGCGAAGCGTTAACTGGTGAATACTATCCTAAAAAAAATCTGCTGGTGCTAATTGATGAGGCAACTGTTTGGCAGGGCAACGGCACTTATTCAAGTAAACTGATTGAATACGATAGCAGAAACTCAGTGGTTAAAGCAGGTGAAACAGCCTCTGATGACAAGCGTGTACATGTGACTTTGCAACCTAAACCGAAAGAAAAAAAGACGCAATGACCCTACTTGCAGCAACTAACATCATAAAATCCTATAATAATCGCAATGTTGTTAACGGTGTTTCTTTACAGGTTCATACGGGGGAAGTCGTTGGCTTACTAGGGCCTAATGGTGCGGGTAAAACCACCAGTTTTTATATGATGGTCGGACTGGTTAAGGCAGATGGGGGTAAAATTACCCTCGATGATCAGGATATAACCCATCATCCCATGCACTTAAGAGCGCGGTTAGGCATTGGTTATTTACCGCAAGAACCTTCGATATTTCGTAAACTCAGTGTTGCGGATAATTTACGCGCCGTATTACAGATCCGCTCCGATTTAATTCGTGGGCAAATGGAGCTAGTGATTGAAGAGTTGCTAGAAGAGTTTCATATTCCCCATTTGCGCAATCAACAAGCCTCTAGTTTGTCGGGGGGTGAACGGCGGCGACTAGAAATTGCCAGAGCCTTGGCAACTAATCCGCAATTTATTCTATTGGATGAACCGTTTGCAGGTGTTGATCCCATCTCGGTAGACGATATTAAAAAAATTATCACGCAATTAAAAGATCGTGGTATTGGGGTACTAATTACCGAACATAACGTCAGAGAAACCTTAGATATTTGTGATCGTGCTTACATCCTTAACCAAGGACAGGTTATTGCAGAAGGTGGTAAGGAAGAAATTGTTGCCAATAAGCAAGTACGCAAAGTTTACCTAGGTAATAACTTTAGTCTTTAATGTGCTAATAAATATAACAGTAGAATGAAGCAATCCTTAAATCTTCGCTTAGGTCAGCAACTGTCGTTAACGCCACAGTTGCAACAGTCACTCAAATTATTACAAATGTCCACCCTAGACTTGCAACAAGAAATCCAGCAAGCACTTGAATCCAACATGATGCTGGAAATTGAAGAAGACCGTCACGATCCACTTTTTGACTCAGGTTTCGATAAAAGAATTGAAAATACCGATTCACAAACCAGTGAAGGTTCACAAACCGATATTCCAGACGAATTACCGATTGATTCTTTATGGGAAGATGTTTATGAAAATACCACGGTATCTGCGGGTAATGCCAACGATTCGTTCGATTTTGAACCGCAAAACTCTAAATCATCAACCTTGTCAGATCATTTGCTATGGCAATTGGAATTTTCACATTTTTCAGAACGTGATCTCGCCATTGCCATCACTTTGATTGATTCTATTGATGCCGACGGCTATTTATGTGACTCGCTTGACGATATTTTTCAAGGTTTGCAAAATCAATTAGACGACCTTGATTTTGATGAAGTCATTGCTGTGCTGCATCGCATTCAAAGCTTTGATCCCACAGGTGTAGGGGCGGAGAATTTGAGCGATTGTTTACGATTACAGCTACAATCTGTGCCAGATAACACCCCTTATAAAACCGAAGCCTTGACAATAGTGTCAAATCACTTGGATATGCTGGCTACCCATAACCAAGAAAAACTCATGCGTGAATTGCAACTAACTGAGCAACAGTTAGCACAAGTGATTGTATTAATCAGAACCTTAGACCCTAAGCCAGGTGCTAAAATACAAGTGACGGATTGTGAATATGTCGTCCCCGATGTTTATGTGGCAAAACAAAGCGGTCAGTGGCAGGTTAGTCTTAATCGAGATGTTGCACCAAAATTGCGTGTTAATCCCTTTTATTCAAGCCTTATTAAAAGAGCTGACAACAGCGTGGATAACACCTCTATGAAAAACCATTTGCAAGAAGCTAAGTGGTTTATCAAAAGTTTGCATAACCGTAACGATACGTTATTGAGAGTTGCTCGTTGTATCGTGGAAAAACAAACGGGCTTTCTTGAAAACGGTTCAGTTGCCATGCGCCCTATGATTCTTAAAGATATTGCGGAAGAATTGGGTCTGCATGAATCGACCATATCCAGAGTGACTACCCAAAAATATATGCACACGCCTAATGGTATTGTTGAGTTTAAATACTTTTTTTCTAGTCATGTATCAACCGAATCGGGCGGCGAATGTTCATCAACAGCCATTCGTGCGTTTATTAAAGAATTAATTAGCACCGAAAATTTAGCAAAACCGCTAAGTGATGACAAAATAGCCACCCTATTAAAAGAAAAAGGCATTAATATTGCCAGAAGAACCGTTGCCAAGTACCGTGAGGCAATGTCTATTTCACCATCCAGTCAGAGAAAGCGCGTGTTATAACGCGAACTGAAGTTCCATCCATTATTTTTATTAAAACAAGGAGTATTCCATGCAAGTCATCGTAACAGGTCATCATCTCGAAGTAACCGACGCGTTAAAAGCACATATTGACGACAAATTCGCTAAATTGGCGCGTCATTTTGACAAAGTTACAGAGGTACACGTTATTTTGAGCGTAGAAAAATTAGTCCAAAAAGCCGAAGCGACACTGCAACTCAGCGGTGCAAAATTATTTGCCGAAGATCATCAAGAAAATATGTATGCGGCTATCGATGCAATGGTTGACAAGCTAGATCGTCAAATCACCAAACACAAAGAAAAACATAATCAGCATTAATAAAAAGCACGGTAGGTGGGCAAGTTTTTTTGCCCACCGTTTACGATGCACACGATAAAGCTGTTTATTCACTCGACACAACTACAGTTATGAAACTACTCATCGTTAGTGCGTTATCAGGTGCGGGTAAAAGTACCGCATTAGATACACTGGAAGATTGCGGCTATTATTGTATCGATAATCTGCCTGTCACCTTGTTGGAAGATTTTATCGGTCATGTCATGCTGGCGGATGAAAAAATCTACAAGAAAACCGCTATTGGCATTGATGCTCGCAATAAAAACGAAAGTTTGAACAATTTTTCCGACAGTTTGGCGTTCATCCGTAGTAAAGGTATAAACTGCGAAATTATTTTTTTACACGCCGAAGAAGCGACGTTACTAAAGCGTTATAGCGAAACGCGCAGAAGACACCCGCTGACATCTGCTAATATTCCCTTAAAAGATGCCTTGCGACTCGAAAAGGCAATGCTAGAGCCTATTGCAAGACACGCAAGTGTCGTTATAGATACCAGTAAAACCCACTACCATCAATTACGCGAATTGATTAGATCTCAGGTTGATGAGCGTGATTTCAAGCATATTTCTTTACAATTTCAATCATTTGGCTTTAAAAATGGCGTTCCGCTGGATGCTGATTTTGTGTTTGATGCCCGCAGCTTACCTAATCCTTATTGGATACCAGAATTGCGTGCCTTAACAGGAAAAGATCAGCCTGTCATAGACTTTCTCAAAAACCAAGCCTTAGTCACCGAATTTTTCCAAGATATTACGGGCTTTTTTGATCGCTGGATACCACGTTTTGATGCTGAAGGGCGCAGTTATTTAACGGTCGCTATCGGCTGTACGGGTGGGCAACACCGTTCAGTTTATCTTGCTGATTCTTTAAGTGAGCGGTTCAAATCAACGCCCTTACTTAATGTCATTGTTCGCCACAGAGAACTAAATTAAACTTTTTTATGGCTTATATAAAGTTGTATTGTCCGCAACAACCGCGTAGCAGTAAGGATCAAGCCAATGAATAAACTGCGCAAAACTTAATCATCCCCGCCTCCTCGCGTAACAAATTTTTTAAGCCCAACGCCAAGAAGCTTTCATTTTTATCAAAAAACTTTCTACAATTGTCTTTAATTTTCATCGCTTCATAATGAGTAGCCGTATAAGATGTTTGACTGAGTTCATGTAAACCCATTGCCAAATCAAAACTTAATAAAAAATCCTCTGTTTTACTGGCACAAACACCCATTGGTGTAGAAATAGCCGCTCTCATTAAGTTAATAGGCGTTTTTGTTTTTATACTATCCAAATCCTTTTGCCTAACGCTATAAGTAAATAATTCATCATCAAAAAATAACAAATCAGGATATACAGAAAAGCGAAATAAATAATCCTGCTTATTTTCAATAATAAATTCGGTATTTTTAAATAAACTCGCTAATACGATTAACTCATTTTGTAATAACAAATCATTAACTTCTATCCAAGCAAAAGGCTGTAAAACGACTCCATCAACAAGACTGGAAAATTTAAAACCGCGATTATGTGCCGCTAATGCCAATAATAATCCCGCTTGTCTTTCAGTTAAATCCACAGCAAGCGGTTTTTCTTTGCCCGAACTACCAACATATAGCGGCTTATTTTGGCTTAATTTTATGGTGTATTTATCACGATTTTCAAAATAATAACGATTAATAAAACTCTCTGGTAACGCCAATAAATCTGCTTTTAAATCGGCAGGTTTATCATAATCAGCAAGCAAGGCATTAATATAAAGTAATTTACCGTCATTACTTTGTTTATTTATGACCTCATCCACAGAAAACCAAAATAAGAAACGATCACTATTTTTAATCTGCTGTGTTAAGAAAAAATAACCCTCTAGGGTTAAATTAATCTGAAAAAGAGAAAAATAATATTCCGTTAGTGCGTGATTAGGTGCAGAACCTTCAAGCTGTTTATAAGGTTTTAATTCACGCCAACAACTAAAATTATAATGGGTTTCATAAATCAACCCCGCCTCTTCAAATAATTCCCGTTGCAAGGTTTTAAATAAGGCGGGTTTAATGGCATCCACTTGATTAGACTGCAATAACGGTAAACATTGCTTTTTATCCGCTAAATCCATATCCGTCTGATTTAACCGTCCACCGATTAAAACATAATCCCCTGATTTTTTATCATGACGTTTTTTATCTTCACGCTGATGAAACAAAATTAAATTATCCAGTTTAATAATAGACCAAGCCACATAAATATAACGAATCGGCTGAGCATTGGCACTGGTATGATACATAACACGGTTAGATTCAATCGTGTGTAATACATCACGCTGTTGCTCTTTCTTAATATCAATAATACCTTGCGTATTCCAAAAATTAGCCTCAAAAAACTGTGATTCATTATCACTCATTGCCGTTAATACCGACATCGCTATTAACTGCGCTGGAAAGGAAATAAAACACCATTCGCCTTTAGCTAAATACTCTGCGTTTAACACCGCTAAACTATCTAACAGATTTTCTAATAAACCAACTGTATTTTCAGCCACTGCATAATTAATATACTGCTGCGTACAAAGTGTATTAATTAATAACTCACGCGGAACACTGTAAAAAGCTCCTTCTTCTTCGGCATAGCGTGGAATATTATCGAGTAATATTTTAATTAAATTAGTCGTTTTCATTTACAATTTTTTCTATAAGTTTATCGTAATTAGTCGTATGTATAAAATACGTCATTCTGGCATGGATGCCAGAATCCAGTCACAGGGATGTATTCAATGTAATGCCATTCTTGGCACTGGATTCCAGCATCCCTGCTGGAATGACGATGTTCTTGCTTGAGTAGTATATATGCTGATTTTTTGTTATGAACTTATGACTGCCAGTCCTTCAAGGACTGGCAGTCATTTATTGCCCAAAAACTTTTGTTCAGCTATTTAGCTCATATATTTATACTTGACTTTGCTAATGTTTTAAACTGCGGCTATAAATATGTCGTGCGACTACTCAAACTTTTTCGGCAAATTATCAAAAAGAGTCGAGTTTGGTATTTTTCCTGACAGCTTATAAATTTCTACGTCGCCATTGTGATTGCAAATCCACACTTCTTTCGCGCCTTGTTGCAGATAAAGGTTAATTTTTTCAGTGATTTCCTGTTTTGAATTGGCAGGCGATAAAATTTCGACACACAATTCAGGTGCTGATTGATAGGGTGTTGCCAAGCCGTTTTTTGAGAAAAAATCATTTGATCCCCAAGCCACATCGGCGACTTTTACCCCTTTGGATGTCTCAATTGAGCATTCGGTGATGACTTTCCCTGTTTTGTTGCTGCGTAAAAAAAAGGCAATTTCAACCTGTAAAAATCCGTGTTGATTGGAAGCGGGTGACATCACAATTTGTCCGTATTCATTGAGTTCGATTTTGTAAGGTAAATTGCTTAAGCTTTTGTCGTTTAACACGTCTGACCATTGCATTTTTTATTCCTCGGTAAAACTACGGTGATAAATATGCCGTGCCAGTGCAGAAAGATAAGGTTTTTTTTCATACTTAAATTCCCAAAATTTTATCTCTAGGAAATTTCCATCTGGTTTTTTATCAACAAGTGGATTGGATGTGATGAGCCAGAACATTTGATAAATTAGCTTAGAGAACAGTTTTTTATCATTTCTAAGATTCGACTTACTTAATTGAATGTTGTTAGCTAATTCACTAAAATGAAAAGTATTGTCATCAATAAAAAAATTATTTGTTGAGTTTTCTTTTGAAACCTTTTTTCTTAAATCAAGATAAGCATCGGTAACTTTTATTTTGACATCATTCGATTCAAGCTTATCCAAAACTTTATCTTTAACTTTATCAAATGTACTGAGTAATGCTTCTTCATAAGGCTTTAGTTTGTCATCTTCATAATCAAACATCATGCGTAAATTTATTATAAAAAGATACGCTAATATTTTTTCATCAACTAGCGTTTCCCCATCAACCTCACTAAATAATTTTGAATTATGCGTTGTCCAATGGCGTGTATATTTCATAATCCATGCTAAATCCTTTTTGTTTTCTCTGTCTGGTTTTATATTATTTGCGGCTTCCCATTCATGCGACAGTATTCTAATAAAGTGTTTATACAACTCATTTTTTTTCTCTGGTTTTCGCAGTGGAAAAAAATTTTTCATTGCATCCAAATAATTTTCTATATCTTCACGCTGAACATTGTCTTTATCTTTAATATAGTTATTAAAATACAATGTACCATTATCTTTTGCTTCTATACAGCCATCAATAATTCCTCGCCGTAAAGTTAAATACGAGTTTATTGGAGCTATCATTTTTTTTAATTTTTCACTGATTTTATTAGTATCGTTCTTATCTATGTATTCAGGAAGTAGCATTAGTGCCGAGTTGAAATATTTATTGAATTTTTCGTATGTTTGATTTTCAGAACCAACATTTGCTGTTAAAAACAACATTCTGTCTTTTGGAAAACCATATTCTAATAATAGGTTAAATATAACTATTCCTGCTTCTTTCTCCTCAAATGAAATGTGTTTTTTTATATCTTCATTAAATTTTGTCTTTTCAATTACATCAGCAGAATTAGGGTCGCCAATAATTTTAAAAAACTTACTTAAATCTATGTCTATAATAACAAAATCGTAAGCAAGACTATCTTTCGCATACACACAGGCGGCTTTAAAGGAAGTCGGAATAATAGGTTCACCAAATATTTTACAAAGTTCATTTTTATATTCGTCAATGTTAGCCTTATCATCTTCTACCCATAGAACTTTAAGCATATTACATACCTATTTATAAATTAAAATTTTTTCTATTTATCCTAGTAATTAATTCAAATGTTTTATCGGCATGAGTGATTAATTCTTGGCTTTTGTCTTTGTATTTATCATCGTTTAATAAACTTATGTAACTAGCTGATAAATTTAGCCCTTCTTTTGTACCGAAAGATGTTTGATTGCCTTTAGGGTTTGTCCATATCATTGTTAAAAATTCATTGTCATCAATAAATTCATTTGCTAACGTGATGGTTAAAAAATCATGTTCGTTATGATCGGCGTATTTAAACGCATTGAAAAACAGTTCAAAGAAATAGGAAAAAAACAACGCGACTGATTGGCTGTTATTGTAGAACAGTATTTTTTTCCAGTCATCACATTTATAACTTATAGTGATAGGGCGCAAATTTTTAGTACACCAAGAAATTATTGATAATTTGTAACTATCAGTATTCGTTGCTAAAACGTATTTTTGATATTCATTAGATAATTTTGAAAAGTCGCCTTGTTTTTTTTCTATAATATCGCGGGAAAAATCAAGGCTGTCTTCATTAGTATCAAAAAATTTATCTATCGCACGAAAAGCCGCTAAGTTTAATATATCCTCAATACTCAATGATTCACTATTATATTTATCAACTTGATCTAATTTTATTTGGCTTATTATGGATTGACTACCCGTCAATGTCTGCATAATATCTAGCATTCTAAATTGTTGTTTTACATATTTTATATCGCTTGAGGCGTAATATAATTTTTTTGATTCTTCGCTGAACTCTGAATTCTTTAATGTTTCTGCTATATTTTTTTGTATATTGGGTCTTAACAAGTTTCCAGCATCATGACTTGTTTTCTTAACCAGTAAGCGAAGTTTTTTAAGTGCTTCTTCGATATGTTTATTTTTTTCTTCTAGTTGTGCATTTAATTTTTCAAGCTCTATATTTTTTTCTTCAAGTTCTCTTTTATGTTCAATGTGATATTGAATAAGCTCTATTTTTCTATCAGCCAAATCATAACATTCTTTTTTAATGTTATCTTCATAACATGACTTATAAGAAAAATTTTGTTTGACTTTTTCAAAATGCTTAATTGATTCGTCAAATTCCTTTGATTTTTCGTAATGTAATCCAAGTAGGCGACTTGCAAAAATATCGTTATTTGCTTCTGCATTCTCTAAAATAGCTAATGATTTTTTTTTGTCATTTTTACAGATGTAGTAAAATGCTAAAACGACTTTATATGATGAAGTATGGCTACTTGCTAAAAATTTAAATATCTCTTCGGGAAAGATAAAGTCTATTAATTCAACATATTTTTCATTGAAAAAATTATTATCAGTGATAAATAAATCATAAGCGGCTTTGCTTATTTTTCCATCAATGCTGCTTATTTTTTTATATATTTCATCTAGGCGTTTTTCTTCTTTATCTATATTCGCTTTTTCTTTATCTGTTATGCTAGGCTTAGCGAAAATATTAGAAATAATATATTGATTTTCTTTATCAGTTAAATTAGGATTACGATAGCCAGATATAGATAATTCTCTTGTGAAAATAGCCTTTATTTCGGCTTCATTCTTAAGATATTCGAGATAAGCTAACCATAAATAGCTAATGCCAGATGTATTTTCTTTTAAAGCGGATTCAAAGAAATTAATAGCTAATTCATCATTTTTTTCTAAATCGCCATATCCATAATGACGACAAATGCCCAATCCTATCGGTTCATACGCTAACTCAAAGTATTTAGCCGCTTCATCATAGTTTTTCTCAAGGTCATATTTACCCGTAGAATAACATATTGCTAAATTTCGACTTATTCTTGACAGGCTCAAATCGCTTTTTAAAGGTTGTATTGATGTTTGCAGTTGTACAATTAACCCTTTAAGTAGTTCGGCTGCTTTTGTAGGGTATTTTTCAACACCACGTCCTTCAAAATAACAATAGGCTAATTTTTCTAAGGCTCTCTCTTTCCATGATATTACATTAGAAAATTCGCCTCTTGAATCATCTTCTTGCTGTAGTTTTTCCAAACATATTACCGCTTCATTATCTTGGTTTTGCTTAAAATAACATTCTGCTAATTGGTATAAACTTTGATTTATTATCTCTTGGTAAAAATCACTTTCTAGCTTTGGATTAGCAATCACTTTTTTATAAGCTTCAATTGATTGAGTATATTTTTCTTGGTGAAAATAACATTCTGCTAAATTACATTGTGCTTTTAATTGTGTGTCTTTGATTTTATTAGATGAATCTTGTAATTCTGAATCAGGAATGTAATTAATGACTTTTTCTAACCATTTAGCGGCTTCGCTGTAATCTTTTTTTATTGTCTGTCTTTGTGTTGATTCATTGATCAAATTTATTTCACCAATACAATATAAATCTGCTAATTGATACATAGCGGAAAAATTTCCCTGTTCAGCCGACATAAAGTCTGCTGGACTAGACTGTATGAATCCATTGGAAGTTAGCAGGAACATAAAGCTTATCCTTTCATTATTATGGCTTGAATTATAAACGCAGCAATCAAAAGCTATAACGCTTTTGACTGCTGACTGAATGCGTGGGTTATGTCATTGAGTCATCATGACAAGAGAAACTGATAAAATCAATCCCCAAAGCAATCAAAGACTTTCGATACAACATATCCTACTCCCACAGCAACTATGAGAGGTGCTAGAACAGGTGCTGCGGGTACGGCAGCAACAAAACTGCTAGACAATAGTGCGTTCGTTGCCGCACCTGCACCCGTTGTTGCCATGCTTGTACCAGCCGCTATGCCCGCAGTCTTACTGACTACAGATTTAACAACCGCTTGCGTTACTTGACGTTCAACTTCTTTTTGAACCACGCGCCCAGCTACAACACCTGCCAATGCTTGTGCTGTTTTCGGTAGTTGCTTACTTTCGTTAGCCGTGTTGTACGCACTAGAAACAGCCGCTATCAAGCGATTAACCTGATCGCTACTGTGCAAGCCATTGACGCACCAGTTGACGAAATGTTCACAGTTGTTGATGAGGACATTGTACCAGTCTTCGCCTAAACGACTGTGAGCGCGTTCGACACTTTCTGTTGCATCGTAACGGCGGAAAAAGTGTTCTCTGACACTCACGTCATGACCGTTAGCAAAGGCTTTAACGGTGGTGATGCAGATTGTGCCTGTGGATTGTCCATTGGCAAAACCTGAGTAATGGATGACTTCTCCATTACCGATGTATATGCCGTGATGGGTGTAGCCTGTTCTTGGGGTGACTAGGTGGTCTCCTATGTTCATGTTTTTTTCCTCTTGGAAGTTGTTTGGTATAGCGTTGTCGCAATGGCTGACACGCTGTTGAGTTTATTTAAATTTTTGTTTTATATCGTTGGGCATATCTTAGCCCTTTGTGTTCTGCTGCTAAAGGGAAAGCTGTAGGAGAGTTTTTGAGGATTTACCGCGTGGTTTTTGGTTTTATGAACGGCGATTAATGGGCTTTGTGTGCGTTAAAGACTTTATAAAACAGTGGTTTGCTTGATGGAGGTTTGTGGGAGAGATTGTGGGCTGTGATTAAATCTGGAGTCAAAAAGCTTTAGCTTTTTTTAGCCAATAGCTAAAGAGACTGTGAAAGTATTCTATTACAGCAACTATTTTGCTAAAAACGCTGTCATTCCAGCATGGATGCTGGAATCCAGTCACAGGGAGAGCATAGCGAGGGTTTTGATTAGCTATGCCATCTTTGGCTTCTGGATTGCGGCAGTCCATGCCGCAATGACGTAAACTCTTAGTTTCTTATGTTTGGAATAGGGAGATGGAGTCCAATAGATTTAGCTATTGGTTTGTAAAACAGCTAAAGCTGTTTTACTCCTTAAATAGCCTCAATTTGCCGTACTCGCTGGGTCACGCCGCACACCAAGGTGTAAGGAATCGTATTGGCGCGTAAGGCGATTTCTTCGACAGGTAATCCATCACCCCATAAAGTCACTGCATCACCTGCTTTGGCGTTAGATGCCACGCCTAAATCAACGGTAATCATATCCATAGACACACGACCAACCAAGGACACACGCTGCCCATTGACTAGCACTGGCGTACCACTGCTGGCATAGCGCGGATAACCGTCCGCATAACCAATCGCCACCACACCTAGTAGAGTGTCTTGTTCACACACCCAGCTACCTCCATACCCTACGCTATCACCTTTTGCTATGGGTTTAACGGCAATCAAACGGGAATGTAAACTCATAATTGGCTTTAAGCCGAGCTGCTCACCCGTAGCGTCAGCAAATGGAGAAATGCCATACAGCATAATTCCTGGTCGCACCCAATGTGCTAAAGCTTGTTGCCATGCCAAAATCCCCGCTGAATTAGCAATGCTACGCTCATTATCAGAGTCTAGTTTAGGTGTCAGATTAGCCAGCGTGTCATTAAATAAAGTAATTTGATTGTCCGTCATTGCATCGCTTTTATCATCGGCATTGGCTAAATGAGTCATCAAATTAATGGGATGCTTAATAACGAAACAGTTTAGTAACCGTGAATAAACACCCTGCAACTCAGCCGCTTTAAAGCCTAAACGATTCATCCCTGTATCCAATTTTAACCACACGGCTATTTTTTCTTGCTCTATTATGGTTTCAAAAATAGCTAACTGAGCGAATGAATGCACCACCGCATCTAATTGATATACCAGCAATTTATCCAATTCTTCCGCGCAAGTAAAGCCTTCTAACACCACAATGCGCTTTTGCACCCCTGAGATACGCAAGCGTATCCCTTCATCGACACGCGCCACCGCAAAGCCATCAACTTCTTCCTCTAAAAAGTGAGCGAGTCGCAACGCGCCATGCCCATAAGCATTAGCTTTAATTACCGCCATAATCTTAGAATTGGGTGCGTATTCACGCACTTTTTGCATATTATGGGTAACTGCCGCCATATTTAACACAGCATAAGCCGCTGGAATCATTCATAATCCTCATTACTGTAAGATGTGCCTGAGAAATTTTCAAAACGGGTAAATTGCCCCAAAAAGGTCAATCTCACTGTTCCTAAGGGACCATTACGTTGTTTGCCGATAATCATTTCTGCAATGCCTTTGTCAGGACTGTCAGGGTTATAGACTTCATCTCTATACACAAACACGATTAAATCCGCGTCCTGCTCAATCGCGCCAGAATCTCGCAAATCCGACATCACAGGACGTTTATTTGGGCGTTGTTCCAGATTACGATTGAGCTGTGATAATGCTACCACGGGCGTATTTAATTCTTTAGCCAAGGCTTTTAAGCCTCTGGAAATATCAGAAATTTGCTGGACACGATTATCACCGCTACTGGGCGATTGCATAAGTTGTAAATAATCCACCACAATTAAGCCTATCTGCCCATGTTCACGCGCCACACGGCGTGATCTAGCGCGTAATTCTGTTGGACTTAGTGCGGGAGTATCATCAATAAATAATTTGGTGTTGGCTAACAAACTAATCGCAGAGGTTAATCGCGGCCAATCATCATCATCAAGCTTGCCTGTTCTAACCTTATGCTGATCGATACGCCCTAAAGATGACATCATGCGCATAGCCAGAGAATCACCTGGCATTTCCATACTAAACACCAACACAGGTTTATTGCTGTTTAGCGCAACGTTTTCTGCCATATTCATTGCTATGGTAGTATTGTGGACTACCGTCATATCTTCCAATAAAAACAATCGGTTGCCATCACAGACAAAACCGTAATAATCATCGACTCGATCATATTCAACTTGAATACCTGTTTGTTGCCAAGTTCTATTGCTTGTCCAAATAGCGGCTTTTTTACGGGCTATTTTGACGGGAATTTCATTTATATCACCTGAAAATCGCACGCGATAAACTGTGCATTGAAAGCCTGTTTTTTTAATGCTTGCTTGCTTGGCAATCAGTGAGGTTCTAAAACCCAAACTATCGCATAAAAATTTAATTTGCTGGGCTAAGGCAGCGTTTTTTTGTGTTATTTCGACCATTTTGTACTTAGGCGCATAATGACCGTCACTATCAATCAAGCCAGCCAGCAGTTTTAATCGATTGGCGCGTGAGTTTGTTAAAAATAGTTGTGGAATATGTTTATTATTCAGTAAGTCCATCTCTCTTAACACTTTCTGCAAAGAAAAGTTATTTTGATGATTACCTCTTTTTTGAGAACTGACACTGTACAAAGGACATTTATCATTTCCGTGTTTATCTTTTGCCAATTTTTCCGTTAAATGTAAATTTAACTGCTCTGCATAGCCTCGCAGATAATCAATAACTTCCCCATCGGTTGTTGAAATATCTACTGAAGCACAGGTGCCATCACCTAGCCATAAGCCTAAAAAATACGGGCAAAGTGGCAGAGCGTGTTCCTCAAACTCAACGGCAACTTTATAACCTTTATAATTAGATTGAAACTTGGTACTAGCGTTGAGATAGTCAGTTAAAGAGATATTAAGCACATCACCGTTTTTATGCTTACTTTCATTGCGACTACGTTTTAATGACAAGATGTGTGATTCATTGACACGGTAATCAGTGGCTTTATTTTGCCGTACCCAGTACATCGCTTCTCGACCACGCGCTAATGATAATACCCGCCGTGGTGTAGAATCATCGCCCATCAACAAATCGCCGACTTGTATTTCTTCCACGGCTTTTACTTCGCCTGAGTACATTAAAATCCGTGTACCTTTGCCAAAGCACTTACCCATGGAAGGCCTACCAGCGACAATCACTAAATCCGAAGGCTGTAAACCAGAGGTGAGTTGATCAAAATCAGTAAATCCTGTACTTGCACCCGTAATCGAACCTTCTTGTCCATAGAGGCGTTCAATTTTCGCCACTGTTTGCGCCAATAACGGCTTAATGGATACAAAACCACCTTGATTTCGTTGCCGTTGTTCGGCGATTTTAAATACCTGCCGCTCAGCATTTTCCAGTAGCTCCGCCGTTTCCCGTCCTTCGGGATTGAACGCTGAATTAGAAATTTCTGTCCCGACATGAATCAATTGCCGTAAGACAGAGCGGTCTTTAACAATAGTCGCATAAGCGACAACATTGGCAGCTGTTGGAGTATCTTCCACCAGCATAATCAAGTACGGCAGACCACCGACATTATCCAATTCCCCCATGCTTCTTAACGAATCGGATAGGGTAACAATATCAAACGGTATTTGTTGTTCAGCCAATTGATCGATGACGCGAAAAATAAGCTGATGATTACGGCGATAAAAATCACCTTCGACAATTTTATCGGCAACGCTGTCCCACGTTTGATTATCCAGCATCAAGCTACCCAATACTGCCTGTTCAGCCTGCATGGAATTAGGGGGGGCTTTTAACTTATCAACAGCATAATCACGATCAAGTGAATAATTTTCGTACATAGGAATACAGATTAAAAACGAGCAACGGGCGGGCAATGATAGCGTAAATCGCGTCTAATTGATTGCTAAAAATTGCCAATCATTCACGAATACAACAGCTATTTGTTGCCTGTAAACTAATAAAAACCGTTATAATCAACGACTTTTGCCACTATTGGACTCATGTTAGTACACCTCAAAACCCTAGGTTGCCGTCTTAACGAAGCTGAATTAGAAACATGGGCGCAAGCCTTTCAAAAATCAGGACATTCAATCACTCAACACCCACAAGCGGCACATCTTATCGTTATTAATTCCTGCGCAGTCACGCAAGATGCAGCGCGAAAATCCCGCCAACTGATACGCCGCATCCACCGCGATAATCCCAATGCTAAATTAGTAGTTAGCGGCTGTTATGCCACACTAAACCAACAAGAAGCCGAAACCTTATTAGGCGTGGATTTAGTCGTTAGCAACAAAGACAAAGATCAATTAGTGGAAAAAACCCTCACGGAATTAACCCCAAACACCATGCCCGCAATGTCCACTGAACCAGCGGAAATCTCGCTGTTCACACGCGGCAGACAACGCGCCTTTGTCAAAGTCCAAGATGGCTGTCGCTATCGCTGCACCTTTTGCATCGTCACCGTAGCACGGGGTGAAGAAATCAGCCGCCCGATACAAATTGTTATCGATGAAATAAACGCCCTACACGCCCAAGGCATTGATGAAGTTATTTTAACAGGCGTACATTTAGGCGGCTATGGCAGTGATTTGGGCAATAATTTATCCGATTTAATTAAAGCTATCCTCACTGATACCAACATTCCACGCTTACGACTAGGCTCATTAGAACCGTGGGAATTGCCCGATGATTTTTTTCAACTGTTCGATAATCAGCGTTTAATGCCGCATTTACATCTACCGTTACAAAGCGGTTCTGATGCTGTATTACGCCGTATGGCACGACGCTGTAAAACCGAAGAATTTACCGCCATTGTCCAGCAACTACGCGCTAAAATTCCGCACTTTAATATCACCACCGATATTATTGTTGGCTTTCCTGCCGAGAGCGAACAAGAATGGCAAGACAGTTTTGATACCGTGCAAGCCATTGGTTTTGGTCATATTCACATCTTCACATATTCCAGTCGAGAAGGCACAAAAGCTGCCACCTTGCCGAATCAAGTCACCAATGACATTAAAAAACAGCGTAGCCAACAACTACATGAATTAGCCAATAGCCAAAAACAGCAATTTTATACCGCCAATATCGGCAATGAATTTCCTGTGTTATGGGAAGGCTACAGTGAGCCTTTACCCGATGGTAAACACCGCGTGTTTGGTTATACGCCCAATTATTTGCGTGTAGCTTGTGTGTTAGATACTGATGTCAGTGTTGAAAATCAAACGCTTAACACGCGCTTGGTAGCTGTAGAAGATGGGTTCATTGTGGGGGAGTTAGTAACCTTTGGTGCTAGTTTAAATTAAGCAGCTAAAACATTAAGCTATTGTTTTTAATGG
>JBAXNR010000018.1:0-56345 GCA_037133675.1 Methylococcales bacterium | reverse complement strand
GTAGTTTTAATCATACAAGGGTGGGCAAGCGTCTTTTTGCTTGCCCACCGATTATACGACAATTCAGCGTGTGCAAACGATAGAGCTGTTTGCACACCCTACAGGACTTAACCAGTAAGATGGATAGAGCTTACAAAACCCATCAAACCAACCAACAACCGCCTCCAGTCAAAACCAAAAGCAGTTTTTTGTTGCTTCAAAATAACCAATGTTTGTTAAAATATAAGCAACGCTTTAGGAGAATGAAATGAGCCTCGCAAACCCCACCTTAGATGACATTTGGAAACTTTTTCAGGAAACCGACAAAAAATTTCAAGAAACTGACAGAAAATTTCAGGAAACCGATAAAAAAATTAAAGAAGTCACTGAAAGTATCGGTCGCTTAGGTAATAAACTTGGCGATTTTATTGAAGAAATGGTACATCCCGCCGCTGTGCGTTTATTTCAAGAACGTGGTATTGATGTGCATGAAGTACACCGAAATGTTACCTCAACCCGTGATGGTGAAGGCATTGAAGTCGATTTATTAGTCGTTAATGACACAGACATTATTGCCATTGAATGTAAAAGTACGCTGGGAATTGATGATATTAAGGAACATTTAGAACGCTTGGAAAAATTAAAACGTTTATTACCTGCGTATAGCAACAAAAAAGTGCTGGGGGCGGTCACGGCGATGGTTATTCCTGAAAATGTCGCTCAATACGCCTATCGACAAGGTTTTTATGTGATAGGTCAAACTGGAAATCAGTTAGTGGTGTGTAATGATTTGAAATTTAAAGCAAATTTTTGGTAATGCCTTATTTCTGTGGCTTTATTCTGTCAACCCTGTCATACCGATTTAGACAACCACCTCCCGTCAAAACCAAAGGCGGTTTTTTATTGCCTATCAATTAATCGTGAAAGTGCGATTTCATAAATTTCATTTCTATCGCGCTTACCCGCTGCAATAACCTTTAGTTCTGAAATACTGGCTACTGTTTCTGTTAGGATTGGATAAGTCATGATAGCCTCTAAAAACTTAAAAGACCCAGATTATAGGGCGTTTAACTGGTTTTTTTAAAGTAAAAATGAGTAACTTCTCATTAATCACAGGTAATTTAAAAAACTCGTTCATAATAAACACATGAATACGCCAAAGCCACTATTAAGTAGGTGAGCATATTTTTTTAACATTCACGTTGGAGTCCAATAGAGATTGTGAAAGTATTCTATTACAACAACTATATTGCTAAAAACACCGTCATTCCAGCATGGATGCTGGAATCCAGTCACAGGGAGAGCGTAGCGAGGGTTTTGGAATCGTGCTATGAAAAATTATTATTTATAATCATGCGGTTACCATCCGTGGCACTGGATTCTGGCATCCCTGCCAGAATGACGGGTTTGATTGTACAGTATCTAAAAATGAATATTTTGCGTTGTTTTTAATAATACTTTCACAGTCTCTTTAACTATTGGAGTTATTGGCTGGAAAACAGCTGAAGCTGTTTTACTCCTGTTAAAAGACTTTTGATCGATTACTTATAGCTAAAGTACAATAAACTCGCGTGTATATAATGTAAGCGCGATAAGTTTACACCCACCTTTTTGGATTAACTAAATGGATGCAATAGCTATACTTCCAACGCTGGCGACAGTCAACGGTACAACAGTTCATGTCTTACCCGAAGACCTGTATATTCCACCCGATGCGTTGGAAGTATTACTGGATACGTTTGAAGGACCGTTAGATTTATTATTATATTTAATCAGACGGCAAAATCTCGACATTATCAATATTCCCATTGCCCAGATTACCCAGCAATATATCGCTTATATTCAACTGATGGGGGTGTTAAATATCAATATGGCTGCCGAATATTTACTCATGGCGGCATTGTTGGCAGAAATAAAATCTCGAATGTTGTTGCCCAGACAGCCAGACATTCAAGCTGAGGAAGAAGACCCACGCGCCACGCTGATTCGCCGATTGCAAGAATATGAATGTATTAAAAATGTCGCCGAACAAATCGATGCTCTGCCCCGCATGGAACGTGAATTATTTTCCACCTTGGTTGATGCCTCTACGTTAAGCGTCGTTCAACCCTTGCCAGAACTGCCCTTACAAGACTTATTATTGGCTTTTCAAGCAGTGTTAAAACGCGCTGTTCATCACAGTCATCATCAGATTATCCAAGAACCGTTATCCGTGCGTGAACGTATGACCCATATTTTAGACACCCTTAACTCTGTTGATAGTTGTATTTTTTCACAACTTTTTCGACAAATAGAAGGACGTGCGGGGGTCGTAGTAACTTTTTTGGCAATACTTGAATTGGGTAAAGAAGCTTTGATAGAAATTATCCAAATCGAACCCTACAGCGAATTACGCCTTAAAGCCATTTAATAACATGGACATTAAACATATTGTTGAAGCTATTTTATTTGCCGCTCATCGTCCGATGAGCGTTAAACAAATACAACAAGTTTTTCCTGAGCTAGAACAGCCAGAGCTAACTGAGATACAAGCGGCTATCGATGCCATTATCGACGATTATAGCCTGCGACCTATTGAATTAAAATTCATAGCAAGCGGCTATCGCTTTCAAGTCAAAGCCGAATTATCACCTTGGGTAGCCCGTTTATTTGAAGAAAAACCGCCCAAATATTCCCGCGCCCTGATGGAAACCCTCGCCATTATTGCCTATCGGCAACCTGTCACCCGTGGTGATATAGAAGATATACGCGGAGTTAGCGTTAGTTCTAGTATCATACAAACCTTATTAGAGCGCGAATGGATCAAAGTCATCGGACAAAAACCCGTTCCAGGTCGCCCCAGCCTATATGGCACAAGCAAACAATTCTTAGATTATTTCAATCTAAGCACTTTAACCGAACTACCGACCTTAGAAGAAATACACTCATTGAATGAGTCGATAGCTGATAATCCCACACCACAGGTAAGCCGTGAAAACCCCCAAACAACAACGTAAACAAAAATCCGTCCAACCACAAAACCCCAAACTCAACAAACCTGTAGCAGCCGCCACAGAAAAGCCCGCACCCGCACCAAAAACCACCGCACAGCCAATAACAACAGCAGGCGAACGCATACAAAAAGTATTAGCGCGTGGCGGTATTGCCTCCCGCCGTGAAATTGAACGCTGGATAGACGAAGGGCGCGTTAAAGTCAACGGCGCGGTAGTGACTCAAGGGGTACGACTAAAAATAGGTGATTATTTACAAGTCAACGACCGTGTGGTGCATTGGGAAAAATTTGCCGAACAAGCGACGCGGGTATTGCTGTATCACAAGGCTATTGGTGAAGTCGTCACCCGCCAAGACCCTGAAGGTCGCCCTGTCATTTTTAAAAATTTACCGCCACTAGAAACTGCTCGCTGGATTGCCGTCGGTCGATTAGACATTAACACCTCTGGCTTATTGCTAGTTACCAACAACGGCGAACTGGCAAATCGTTTAATGCACCCGTCCACCGAAGTCGAACGTGAATATGCGGTGCGTATTCTCGGCAATGTCAGTGATCCCACCCTAGAAAAATTAAAAACAGGCGTAGCACTCGAAGACGGTATCGCAAAATTTGATGAAATCCATTTTGCAGGCGGCGAAGGCGCGAACAAATGGTATAACGTTATCGTCAGCGAAGGACGTAACCGATTAGTCAGACGTTTATGGGAATCGCAAACCTTGACTGTCAGCCGATTAATACGCGTCCGTTATGGACCTATCGTATTACCCGAAGGTTTAAGAACCAGCCGTTTTTATGAACTCACCGACAAAGAACTGGATTTACTGTTTGAATATGCGGGCATGGTAATAGAAAAACACACGCCCAGCAAAGTAGAACCAAAAAATCAGCAAGGGCGTAAACGGTAGTTATTTTATTGAAGTGGCGTTTGTCAATAACCAATTAACCTTATCCACAAAGGAATTGATTAAAGTTATTGACAATACGCATCCAATGAAAATGGTGATGAAAATTAAACCTGCATCCTATTTGTGAACAGCACGTTATGTCATGCTGTTATAGCTTGCGTTGATTAAGATTAGTTTTATCGAATTTCTCCCAAAGCTCACTGTAGCTGATACCGCTGATAGGATGAGTTGCAGCAGGGTCAATTTCTGCTAATGGCTCAAGCACAAAAGCGTAGCGTTCAATTTCATCACGCGGTATTTGTAAGCGTCCATCGCTGATAATTAAATCACCATATAAAATCAAGTCTAAATCTAGCGTTCGAGCAGAGAATTTTTGACTGTCACGAGTGCGTCCATTATCCAATTCTATTTGCCGTAATTGTTTAGCGACATTTTTAACATCTAATTCAGAGTCAAAGCCAACAATCAGATTATGAAAAACATCACCCGAAAAACCGACTGCCTCAGATTCGTAAACACTGGAGACAGTCAATGCACCAAAGTCCCGTTCTAATGCCAGTAAACTTGCTGCAATGTGGGTTTCTTTATCGATATTGCTACCAATGCTGATATAGCCGCGCATGAGTTATTTTTCACCTCGTTCAATGATAATGCCTACATCACTTGCGCCACGGATCGCGCCTTTTTTATTGAGGGTGATTTTTACCCACGGTACGTTAAATTCATGAAGAATAATGTCGGCGATTTCTGAAATTAATTTTTCAACCAGAAAAAATTGACTGTCTTCGACAAAAGAAATAATACGTTTCGAGAGCGTTTTATAATTTAGTGTATATTGAATATCGTCAGTTTCAGCGGCTTTTTGAATATCAAAAGCCATTTCAATGTCGAGAATTACTATTTGCTTGGTTTCTCTTTCCCAATCGTAAATCCCAATGATAGTTTCTATTTGTAGCCCGCCTAAAAAAATGATGTCCATAGTGTTTTCCAAGTTATGATGTGTAATTTTAAAATCCGCTAAGTATCAAGGAATCCTCCTTGGCTTACAAGTTCTGAATGAGAAGGTACTCAAATGATTGCATGGCTGTTTATTCCAGCGGCTTATTTAATAGGTTCAATTTCCTGCGCGATTATCGTTTGTCGCTTGATGGGTTTGCCAGATCCGCGTGAACAAGGTTCAGGTAATCCAGGCGCGACCAATGTGATGCGCTTTGGTGGTAAAAAAGCGGCGGTTATTACTTTGCTGGGTGATTTAGTGAAGGGATTATTGCCTGTTTATGCGGCAAAGTTGTTGAATGTTCCCGTGGAATTGTTAGCCGCAACGGGTTTAGCTGTTTTTATCGGGCATCTTTACCCTGTATTTTTCAAGTTTGAAGGTGGTAAAGGCGTTGCTACCTCTATCGGTGTGTTATTAGGATTCTCTTGGCTATTAGGGTTTGCCTTTATTGGTACTTGGTTAGCTGTTTACAAGCTGGGTAAAATTTCTTCGTTATCTGCTTTGGTTGCGTCGATATTATCGCCGATTTATGCGTGGTTTATTGTCGGTGATGTGACCTTAGTGGGCGCGTCTTTAGTGATGACGGTGTTGCTAGTGTGGCGGCATAAAAGCAATATTCAAAAGCTATTAGCAGGTGATGAGAGCTGATAATAACACAGCGTACAAACCTAGGTTTGTACGCCGTTTTAAATCCATTCAAAAACATAGCTCACCGAGGTAAGCTATGTTCTTAACATTACCGCTTATTTACGATGATGTTTAGAATGTTTAGTGTGTTTAGAGCCACCTAAAGAGGGAGCACCATAAGTTTTTCTCAACTCTTCAGTTGAAATCGAAGTATATTGGCATCCACCATCTTTATTCAAGTCTACCCTACGGTTGTGTGGACTTGTAGGTTCTTCTTTTGGGCAATTCCAACTGTAGCCTTTAGGTTGTAGCAGTTGTTTTTCAATGCCTGGATAAGTTGTAGCCAAGTAGTTATAGATTGTTTGCGCACGTCCATTACCTAACGCAATGTTACGCGATTCTTTACCCGTGTAGTTAGTATGACCTTGTACTTCATACTGAGTACCAGGATTAGCCGCAATATCTTTTACCTGATGTTCTAAGTTGTTTTTTACATCCGCAGGATTGGTGTGATGTCCATTTACATGAGATTTAACAAGTGTAGAGTGTTCCAATGTGTACTCATCGTTATCAAATTCTACATCAACATGAAGTACCTCAGGAGCAATCACTGCAACAGGCGCAGCAGGTTCCAAGAAAATAGTTTTTACAAAAAGCCCCAGTCTTTCGGGAGTAGAAATGCTTTCAGCAGAAACTGCAAATCCACAACCAGCAATGCTAGACAGTTGATTTAATACTGCTAATCCAGAGGTTTCTTCTGGATTACCTACCCAAACACCGTAGACGCAAAGTCTGTCGCCGTATTGAGCTTTCATGGCTTGCATTTCTTTGGTGCCATAAGAGTCCAAATCATGACCATCACTAACTACTAAGACAGAAATTCTGCCTGAAGTAGCTGCTAAATCAGTTGTTGAACCAACAATACCGTCATCTAATGGAGAACCACCACTGGCACACTCAAGTGCATCAATGCCAGAACTAAAAGCGGCTTTAGAATAAGTAGTAGGTTCTTGGTTTAATTTGGTAAAACCATTGTCCAAACAAGGACCAAAACCGAAGCTACGAATGCTAGACATTACTGGCGATGGTAACTCAGGAATAGTTTGATTAATTCGACTTAAAACTTCTTTTTCAACTGAAAACTTTGTTGGTGCAGGTTGTGCAGCATAACCTACGCTAAGATAATCGTCTGTCATTGACGACGAGGAGTCATTAATGACAAAAAAGTTATCAGTTTTTTGTTTGTACTGACCAGAAGTCAGCAAAGGGTTTAAATCTTGAGCCTGAAATGGCTCAAAAACGGGAGTCGGTTGCGAAGCACAACCCGACATGAGTGCTGCCATAACAGCGGCAGCGATTATTAGTTTTTTGTGCATAAGGAAATCTCCTGTGTTAATTGAGCTAATTCAAGATAAAGCAATAGACAAGCTATGCGATACCCATGAGCCGCATCCGATTTTAACATTAACTAAATTTGTTTGAGTAGTTAATTTGTCAATTTAAGTAGTTAATTTGTCACAACGAATAGATTAATAGTCTATAAACCCTCTCAATACTCAGCTAATTACAGCATAATTTTTCGTTTTTAATCAGTACAAAAATGTCTGTGCTTACCGTCATAAAGCTAATCTTTTTTATGACACCCTCCTTCACTCTCCCTAAATTAACGTTTTGGGTAATTTTTTACATACAAAGATAATTTGAGTTGATAAGAGATAAAAATACGAACAATTCCTATTTTTAAATATACAAATCCATTAGATAAAATAATTTATCTATATTTTATATATATTTCAATAGCTTGTAAATTATTTTTCCTAAAAAAAAAACAAAAATCGTAAGATCTATCCATTGTTGCTATAGGGTATTGTTGCTAGAATTTAACTCAGTTCTTGATAAGAATACTCAACATTATAAAGAAATTAGTGGTGATGAAAATTCAAGTGATTGAGTGATTTTTCGTTATGGATAACAAATATTGATTGAAGTTTTTACTGTTAAAACCAGTTAAATATTCGGTTTAAACGCAGATGATTAAATTAAAGCTAAACCTATCGTAAGTTAGGGGCAGAAAGTTACGGATCCAAGCTGTTTGGAAAGCCGAACCACCGAGAGTGACTTCGTTAATGATCACAAAGGCTTTTAGAACTTCCACTTATTTGATTTTGCACAGTAATAAGTTTTGCTGGCAAGAATAAGGTTTAGAAGTATCTAAAACAGATGCTAGTGACTAAATTAGGGGTGTGTCATGATCAAAAAAATTATCAAACTAACTAACTTCAGCCAACAAGAAAAAGCTGTTGCGCGTTATATGAAAGAAGTCAACGATATTCAAGCAGCGGGATTAACGCGGCGAGATTTGTTCAAAATGGGCTTGACCGCAGGCGTGGGTGGTTTGACAGCTATCGGTGGCGGGCGAAATTTTTTGCCTAATTTAGCGGAAGCTGCCAGCAGTTCAGGTACAACTACCATAATAAGCCCGCCCTGCAATAAGCCTTGGTCAGAGCCTCTTCCTATACCAAAAACCTGTGTTCCTGTCAGTGCTTGCAAAGGTCCAACACCCGAAAAGAGTACCTGCCAAGAAATAGATACTCGTTGGAATCCAGGTAAAAATGCTATCGATGATTTCACCGAAGCACGCGGTGAAGATCATCAACGCTGGGATGAATTAGGTGGTTTAGCCGCTTGTACTCAATATGAGTTGATGGCACAGGAAATAGACTGGAATTTTTATTCCGCCACTGAATACCCTACCTTTAATTCTAAGGTTTGGACTTATGTGGACATGAATCCTAATAGTAAAGGCGAATTTGCAGCTGGCGTATTACGATTCAAAGCACAATATGGTTCACCTGTGTTGATGCGTATGTACAATGGTTTACCTAAAGACGGCAGAGATACCCAAGGTTTTGGTATCAACCAATGCTCTCCTCATCTTCATAACGCTCACAACCCATCAGAGTCGGATGGCGGTCCTATGCGCTTTTTTGATTCTGGCAAATGGTATGACTACTGGTATCCTAATATTCGCGCTGGTTTTGCTAGCACCCATAAAGCGGGAACGTCTCGTAATGGTAAATGGTGTCCAGGTGATTGGCAAGAAACCCAAAGTACCCTGTGGTTTCATGACCACCGTTTTGATTTTACTGCACAAAATGTCTATAAGGGTATGGCTTCTTTTTACACCCTGTTCAGCAAAGACATTAATCTTGATACTGATGATGAAACAACAGGATTGGGATTGCCTAGCGGTGAATTCGATATACCGCTATTGTTTACCGACAAAGTATTTGACCAAACTGGACAGATGTTCTTTGATACCTTCAATCTTGAAGGCATTATCGGTGATCAACAAACGGTCAACTTTAAAATTAAACCGTTTTTAACTGTTAAACGCCGTAAATACCGCTTTCGTTTTCTGGATGGCGGGCCATCACGCTTTATTGAACTGTCATTAAGCAATGGTGCAAAACTGATCCGTATTGCCAACTGCGGTAATTTATTACCCAAAGCACAAATCGTTTCCAGTATCCGTTTGGGTGTCGCTGAACGTGCAGACGTTATCATCGACTTCAGTGCTTATGCACCAGGCACCGTAATTTATCTGGAAAATCGTCTTGAACAACTCAACGGTAAAGGGCCTACTGGCAAGATACTAGCCTCCAGTAGTAAAACCCAATTACTCAAGTTTGTTGTTTCAGCTGACCCCGTTACAGATACCAGCGCACCGTTATTACAGCTACAAACGCAGACGATGATACCGATGCCTGATAAAACAAAAAATCTAGTCAAAGTAAAACGCAAGTTTGACTTTGGTACCTCAAATGGAGCGTGGACAGTTAATAGTCAGTTTTTCAACCCGACTATTATTAGTGCCTATCCCGCTGAGGGAACAGCAGAAGAATGGACAATTACTTCAGGGGGCGGTTGGGCGCATCCTGTACATATTCATCATGAAGAATTCCAAGTCACTAGCCGCAATGGAAAAACGCCAGCAATTGATGATTTATCCAGAAAAGATGTAGTCAGAATTGGTGATGCTGCTCAAGGTACAGCAGGAACAAGTAGCCTGACGTTCTATATGCAATTTCGTGATTGGTATGGTGATTATCCGATGCACTGTCACAACGTGGTGCATGAAGATCATGGCATGATGATTCGGTTTAAGATCGTACCACCTACCGACCCCAACGCTGGCAAGTAACAAGAGGATAGAGCAATGAACAAAAGAGATTTTATTAAAAAAATAACTGGGGCTACGTTAGGACTTGCCGCATTAGCCGCTTTACCAGATGTTTTTGCCAGTCCACATCGTGTTGTTACACCCAAAAAAACAGATCGTACTACGCGCAGCAAAAGGGATTTTCCCAATGTTCCTTTGCTCACCCATGAAGGCAAGGTCGTGCATTTTTATGATGATTTAATCAAAAACAAAACTGTGATGATTAACTTTATGTATGTGCGTTGTGGCGATATTTGCCCAGGCATGACCGCTAATCTGAAACAAGTGCAAAAAGAACTGGGCGACAGAGTAGGTAAAGACATCTTTATGTATTCAATTTCCATAGAGCCTGAACACGATACCCCAGAAATGCTAAAAGCCTACTCCGAACTGTTCCAAGTCAAACCAGGCTGGACATTTCTGACAGGTAAAAAAGCCGATATTGAACTGTTACGCAAAAGCTTGGGTTTTGCCAATTCAGATCCAGCAATTGATAAAGACAAAACCCAGCACACAGGGGTCGTTAAGTTCGGTATTGAATCCCTAGAAAGATGGGGCATGAGTCCTGCTTTGGGCGATCCAAAATATATCGCTGAATACCTACGGTGGATGGAACCCAATGGTAGTAGACCCAAATTGTCGGAAATGATGGGGTAAAGAATTTTACTCAGTCACATCATTAGAAAGGGAGCAGGATTCAATCCTGCTCCCTTTTTATTTCAGTATAATTAAGGTTAGCGCATAGTAAATCAAGCGTTGACAAAAGCTAACACTTGCTAATAGTTAAATTCATAGTAATAAATTCGGATGTATAAAAAACGTCATTGCGGCAGGGATGGCGCACACTCGAACACATCCCTGTGACTGGATTCCAGCATCCATGCTGGAATGACGGCGACTCTTAATACACGCCGACTTTTTATTGTGAACTTACCCGTCATCCAGCGATGGTAGCTAACAGTGAATAAAATAATTACAAAACCGTTTGTGGTGAGCTGTGAGCTTGTCGAACAGCCGACCCTTCGACAAGCTTAGAGCGAACGGTTTTTTAATCACAAATACTGCGTTAGCTATAAAACCCGCTTTAGCTATAGTTATAGGGTACAAAAATTTCAGGTGCTGGTTGGCTATCGCATTGAGTCTTGATTTCCAGAATTTGCGGCAGAACATCCATAAAAATAGTGACCAGTTTTTTGTCAAAGTGACTTCCAGCCGACTCTTGTATTGTCAACAAAATAGACTCCATCGGCCACGCTTTTTTATAAGGGAGAGCCATAGACAGCGTGTCAAAGACATCGGCAATGGCAACGATGCGGGCTGATTCGGGTATCTCTTCGCCAACAAGACCATCAGGATAGCCCCATCCATCCCATCTTTCATGATGATTGAGTGCAATTTCTGCGGCTAGTTGAAATAGGGGCGTGCTAATCTTAGTTAAAATATCATAACCAATACGCGAATGTTGTTTCATGATAACCCATTCTTCGTCGGTCAATGTATCTGGCTTTTGTATAATTATATCGGATACGCCTATCTTCCCTATGTCGTGCATCGCAGCTGCCATTTCCATTAAGGCTACCCGATTTTCGTCCCATCCAATAGTCTGTGCCAATAAACGGCTATATGCAGCCACTCGCCAAATGTGTTTCCCCATGTTATTTTCATGGTAATTTCCAATGATATTCAGCATACAGATGGTCTCTCGATAACTGGCTTCCAATCGAGAAGCCTGCGATAAAGAGATATGCGTTCGCACACGAGCGAGGAGAATACGCGGGAAAATAGGCTTGGTAATATAGTCAACGCATCCTAAATCAAAGCCTCTGTGCTCATAGATTTCGTCAACTAAGGAGCTGATAAAAATAATGGGAATATGCGCTGTTTTTAGATTGACTTTAAGTTTGTGGGTAACTTCAAAGCCGTTCATATCAGGCATCTGTATATCGAGTAAAATTAACGCTGGCTTATGTTTTATTGCTGCTTTCACTGCCCCAGCACCATTATTAGCAAACACCAATGTGTAGTCGTTTTGTAATGTGTTGCGTAACAAACCTAGTTGAATAGGATCATCATCAACACACAGGATGGTCTCTTTTTGCAAAGTCTACCCCTTTGTAGCGTTAAAAATTTCAGTAAGCAAGGCTCTGTTCACGAAAATAAAAATTTTTAGTAGTAGTTGTAAGTTCATCGTAATAAGTCCGTATGTATAAAACACGTCATTCTGACAAGGATGCTGGAATGACGATGATCTGTCTTGAATATTATAGTTATGCTGATTTTTTGTTAGGAACTTATCGAATCACATCGTAAGCAATTTTGTAATCAAAAAATGTTTTGGTTATGCACCACAAAGCCGTCCTTTACTGAACGGTTATCCCATTCAGCCTTGATTTCCAGAATTTGCGGCATGATAGCCATAAAAACAGCGACCAATCTTTTGTCGAAATGACTTCCAGCCGCCTCTTGTATTGAAAACAAAATAGATTCTGTTGACCACGCCTCTTTATAAGGACGAGCCATAGACAGTGCGTCAAAGACATCGGCAATGGCAACGATACGGGCTGATTTTGGTATCGCTTCTCCAGCAAGACCATTAGGATAGCCACTACCATCCCATTTTTCATGATGATTGAGTGCAATCTCTGCGGCTAGTTGAAATAAGGGTGCGTCACTCTTACTTAAAATGTTATAACCAATACGCGAATGTTGCTGCATGATGACTAATTCTTCTGCGTTGAGTCGGTCTGGTTTTTGTAGGATTATACAGGGTATGCCAATTTTTCCTGTATCGTGCATGGGGGCAGCTATTTCCATTAACGCTGCCCGATCTTCACTCCATCCGATAGCCTTTGCCAACAAATGGCTGTATGCACCCACTCGCCAGATGTGTAAACCCGTATCTCTATCGTTATAATGCCCCGCTTCACCCAGCATATAAATAGCATCTCGATAGCTGGCTTCAAGTTGAGTGACTCTTACTAAGGACAAATGCGCTCGTACACGAGCAAGGACAATACTCGGAGAAATAGGCTTGTTGATATAGTCAACGCAGCCTAATTCAAAGCCCGTTCTTTCATACTCTTCCTCAATGAAGGAGGTCACAAAAATGACGGGGATATGTTTTGTTCTTGGATCGTCTTTAAGAAGAGCAGTAAGTTCAAAGCCATTCATATTAGGCATATTTACATCGAGCAAAATCAACGAAGGGTTATGTTTTAGCGCAGCTTTCAAGGCTTCAATACCCGAACAGGCAAACAGTAATTTATAGTCTTTTTGTAAGATGTTGCGTAATAAACCCAAATTAATAGGTTCATCATCAACACACAGTATGGTGTTGTATGACATAGTTTATTCCTTTGAAGGATTAAAAAGTTCAGTGAGTAAAGTAGTGGCAATAGTTTCTGCACCGCGAAAATCGAAATTGTCAACGGCAGTGATTAATTTGTTAAATGCCACTTTGGGTAGTATGTCCTCTAATATAGAAAGCTGAGATTCGATAAGATCAATATCATCGGTGTCCAGTAGGGTAATCAGTTGTTCCAGTTCTTTGATAATAGAGATATTGCTAACCTCAATCGTTGGTTGCTTGCTTTGCTGCTGTATTTCACCGCTCAGGTAAACGTTAACTGCATCAAGTGTTTGTGACAAAACTGTTGTAAAACGGAGGAATGCTGTCTCAACATCACCTTGTTCATGAATAGTCTCATCAAGTTCCCTGACAAAATGAACAATACGTTTTAGTGACAAAGCACCCGCTGCACCCAACAGTTTATGGGTGATTGCCAGTGCCGCTGTTTTATCGTCACTTAATAACTTTTTATGAAGGACTTCGTGAGTTTGCTCTTGTTGCACTAAAAATAATTGTAAGTTCTTTTTATAAAGCTTAAAGTCCTGCCATTTTTTTAACCCATTATCACTGTCGATTAAGGGAATCGCCTCATCAGCGAGTGGCAATGTCTGTGGAACAGCTTTTTCGGGTGTATCTCGTTGAGCGAGTCGTTTTATACACTCCACTAACTGTGAGCATCCACCACCGCATAATTCCAATACAGCGGGACGTTGAGCGAGTCGTTTAACGCATTCCACTAATTCATCGACTTCAAAGGGCTTGGCAATAAAATCATTCATTCCTGCTTCAAGTGCAGCAATGCGCTGACTTTTGAATGCGCCTGCCGTCAGTGCAATGATAGGTAAGTGTTGTAGTTCAGGCAAAGAGCGAATTTGTTGAGTCGCTGTGTAGCCATCCATAACGGGCATCTGCACGTCCATCAGCACGACATGAAAGTAGTCTGGTCTAGCCATCAGCTGATTAAGGGCATCAATTCCATTCTCTGCAACCTCGATAGTCGCTCCTTCACCCGTAAGAATTTGCCGCGCAACGTCTCGATTAATCTCACTGTCATCAACCACCAGCAAATTTAATCCTGTTAGTTGTTGATTAGTCAGAGACTGGTTAACGATAGGCTTTAATTCACCGCGTCTAATTTTGGCTTCCACTATCGCATTAGTTAACGATAAACCAGTGACTGGTTTGGAGATAATAGCATCAAAAAGATTATTGTCAGAAGATTGTGTTAATAGAATCTCTCTATCACTGTTGTTCACCATGAGAATAATCAGGCAGTGTTCTTTACCAAACTGTTGTTGAATCTGAGTCATGACCTGAGTGCCATTGATATCAGGCATATCATAATCCAATAGCAAACAGTTAAAATAATCCCCTCCCTTTTCAGTAAATATCTGTAATGCTTTTTCACTCGAATCCAGTACATAAGCATTCCAGCCAAGGCTAATCACAGTGGCTTCAAGTAGCCTACGCGCTACGGCATTATCTTCAACAATCAGAATGTTTTGGGCGGGTAAGGGAGACGGTGCGTGATTTCTTACGGTGCTCGCGGTTAGTATCAAGTCAAAGAAAAAGTCAGAACCAGCACCAACTTCGCTGTTGACTTGTAAAATGCCATTCATTAAATCGACCAAGCGGCGGCTAATGGTAAGCCCCAATCCTGTACCGCCATAAATGCGAGTGGTTGAGTTATCGGCTTGAATAAAAGGTAGGAAAATGCTCTCGTACTTGTCTAGCGGAATGCCACAACCTGTATCCTGCACTGAGAAACGTAAAAAGATTTTATCGTTTACTTCATCGATAACGTGAACTTTAACGACGACTTCGCCTTTTTCTGTGAATTTGATAGCATTGCTAATCAGATTAACCAATACCTGCTCTAAGCGAATAGGGTCGCCATACAGATAATCCGCACCTTTCGGCGCAGGCGCAATACAGACTTCAATGGGCTTTACACCAACAAGAGTAGTCATTATGCTTGCTAGATTGTCCAACATATCGGAAAGACGGAAATGGATGTATTCTATTTCTAAAAGATTTGCCTCAATTTTTGAAAAATCCAGACATTCATTAATAACATTCAGTAGAGAACGCGATGCGTCGTCAATTTTATTAACCATGTCACGCACAACAAAGCTAAGCTCTTGTTTTTGTATTAGGTAAGCCAAGCCGATAACGGCATTCATCGGTGTTCTAATTTCGTGACTCATATTCGCCAAAAAATCCGTTTTGGCAGCATTGGCAGTTATAGCAACATCCAATGCTGAGTTGAGTTCTGAGGTGCGTGTTTCTACCTGTTTTTCCAGAGAAGCGTTGAGTTCGACAATTTGCGTTTCGATGGTTTTGCGGTCGGTGATGTCGAGATTGATCCCCACCATTTGTACTGGTTGGTTATTTCCATCACGCTCAAGTACCGCCGCTGCATTAATATGGCGAATATCGCCATTATCAAGCACCACTCGAAATTCTGTGTCGAATGAATTCCTGCCAGCAACACACTCCACGACTAACGACGTCACCCTTTCTCTATCATCGCAATGAAGGCGGGAGACCCAGAAGTCGTAGTAAAAATGAGTTTTTTGGAGACTTTCTGGCACATTATAAAGTGTTAACATCCGATCATCCCAAATGAGTTCGTTGGTGTCGAAATGCCAGACCCAAATACCTGCATTTAACGCAGTAATCGCCATTTTCATGCGTGCTAGTGTCGTTTGAAGCTCCGCTTGAAGTCCTTTACGCACGGCAATATCTGCCAATGCTTCAGATTCTAATCTGGCTTTATGGTTTTTTAGTCGCTGTACATATTTTTTGCGTTCAAGGTTATTTTGATAAAAACTAATAGCTATAATGAGCAGAAAAGCGATGGCAATGGGTTTGAGATAAATCAGCAATAACGGTAGCAATGCCTTTTCTTCATAAACTCCAAACCATTTGTTATACAGTTCATCATAAACGCCGTTGCTTTTGGTTAATGCCAAACCCTCGTTAATTTTAGCCAATAATTCCGCATTTCCCTTATGCACGGCAAAGGAAAATTTTTGGGTAAAACCTACTTCAATAGGCAAGGCTTTAATAATCTGGGTTAATTCTAATTTTTCTAGCGTTTGCTGCCCCGATAATTTACTCAACAATAGCGCGTCGTATTGACCTGAAGCCAGTAATTCAAAACCTGCTTCAGAGGTATCGACTAGCACCAGTTGTTTTTCCCAGCCTTTAGACACCGCATAATCATGAGCTAAATCGGCATTTAGAACGATAATACGTTTATCGTTTAAATCGGCTTCAGAGTGAATGCTGTTTTCATCGTTGCGTACGAAAATAGCTCCATGAATAACGACATGAGGCACGGTGAAATCGACAAACTGCCGACGTTCATCCGATTGCGCTAAATTAATGAGTACGTCTATTTTTCCTGCTTTAAAATCTTGTAACACTTTATGAAAGGGCATTACTCGAACTATCGAGCTGAGATGACTCTGTTCTGCCACTTTGTGCCATAATTCGACAGTAAAACCACTGGCAGTGTCATCAGTTAAACCTAAGGCAAACGGTGGATAATCTTGTTCACTGCCAACGATCAGTGGATTTTCGTCGCCATAACTTGGATTGATGATTAATAAAAAACTAAGCAAAAGCGTAGACAGTAACTTTTTCATAACTTTCTTTCTATTGTCCACAGGCACAATATACGCGGGGGGGGGGGTAGCTTTTTTCTAATCATTCTTGTGTATTACAGGTTATCAAGGCTAGTAAATTGAGTTTTAGTTTAAAAAACTACTCCGATTTGATTCAAAAACCGTATAGTTGCCATTTCAGCACGGATAACATCCCTTCAAGGGATGTTATCCGTTACTGCAATAAAAAGTGTACGTTTTCTAGCTAGGAAAGGAGTAATAGTAGGTAAGTTTATCGTAATTTGTCGTATGTATATAAAACCCGTCATTCTGGCTTGGATGCCAGAGCCGTAGACCGCGAAGCCAATCCAGTCACAGGGAGAGCGTAGCGAGGGTTCTGATTAATGTTATACCATCCTTGGCACTGGATTCCAGCATCCATGCTGGAATGACGATAGTTTTGTTTGAGTTAAGACTTTTTGTTAAAAGGCTTTTTATCGACTACTTAGTTAAACCAACCAACCAACGGCAGTGAATGTGTAGGTGCAGATTACACGCCCTACATTAAGGTAACAATCATTTTCTCAGCTAATTCGGTCAGTATTTGTAAGCCAGCGGTTTTAATCAGTTCAGGATTAGGATGCTGGGTTTCTTGAGTCATTCGTTGTAAGCAATCGGTGACCCGTATATTTTCTTGTTCTTGAATCATCGCTAATAAGCGGTAAGTTAGCGGAGTGATTTCCATAAAATGCACATCATCGTGGTCATCACGGTACACAATCAAGCAAGTGGGATGCAAGGGTAACACGTCAGGCAGAAAATCAGGCGATATTTTATGGACGGGGTATTGATAAACTAACAGCCATGCGAGCGGCGATAATTGTATCCGCGATTCTAATTCTAAGTCTGTTTGATTAATGACTAGCTCTTCTTTGGAGATGGCTACTGCCATTTCTACCCACTCATAATGCGCTAGTTCTAGCATAAATGGATAATCACAGGCGTTGTTACGTTCATTTTCTAAAAAAGCTAAAAATTCTTCGGGTATTTCGGAAAAATGGGGCGTTTTACTGACATGATTAGCAAAAAAATCCTGAACTAATTCAAACCATTGTTTATCATTGAGCAGTGTGCGTAATACGGGAAAATTACTGGTGAGAAAACCATTGATGTTATTGAAAAACAGTTCTCGATACATTGCTACCCGCTGCTGTGGAGCATCAGCAGGTGCGGGATTATTTTCAGGGTCGCGAATATAGGCGACAAATTCACGTTGTTTGCTGTCAAAACTAAGCAGATTGTTTTTCATGTTGATTTTCCCATGCGTGTTGAATCTGGCTGATGGTTTGTACTTCTTTAATAAGTTCTGATAAGGCTGGAATGTTGAAATCACGTTCTAATAAAGTGGGGAATACCCCGTGTAGTTGGTAGGCTTTTCCTAGTAATTTCCATACGGGATCGATAATATCCGCGCCGTGGGTATCGACTAAAAAATCTTCGGCTTCCATATAATGTCCCGCAATATGGGCGTAGGCGATACGGTGTGCAGGCACGGCTGTTAAAAAAGCGTCAGCATCATAACCGTGATTGACGCTATTGACATAAATATTGTTGATGTCGATAAGCACATCACAATCAGCTTCTTCAATTACGGCATTAAAAAAGTCGATTTCGCTCATTTCTTGTCCCATAACAGCGTAGTAGGAGGCATTTTCTATGGCGATTTTTTTCTCTAGTATGTCTTGTACGCGGCGAATGCGTGCCGCAACGTGATGAACTGCGTCGCTAGTAAATGGAATAGGCATAAGGTCATATAAATGCCCGTTTTTACTGCAATAGCTTAAATGTTCGCTGTAAAACTTTATGCCGTGTTCACGCATGAATTTTTTAATATTGCGTACGAAGGTTTCATCTAATGGGTCGGTGCTGCCGATAGACAACGATAAGCCGTGGGCAATAAAATTAAAGCGTTCAGTCATTGCACGAAACTGTTTGCCATATTTGCCACCGATAGTCATCCAATTTTCGGGGGCGACTTCGTAAAAACCAACGGTTTCAGGTGGATTGACAATAATTTCACTTAGAAAACTGCGCCGTAAGCCTAAACCAGCACCGTGAACAAGATTTTGGGTTGTGTTCATGAGAACACCTATGAGTGTAATGAGAGAAGAAATAGGTTGGGTTAGGCGATAGCCGTAACCCAACACAATTGTAAAAATATTGGGTTACGCTTGAGGCTAACCCAATTTACGACATAAAAGGCTTACTTAGCAGCGGGAACGTAGGGTACTACTTTAGTTCCTGTTGGTTTGTTTACTAACTTTGTGGCTTTATCTTCTGGCGTTTTCATTGCCGCGCCACATGAACCTTCTTTACTTTTCATGGCATCGCCAGATGACATCATACCGCACGCGCCTTCTTTACCTTTCATCATCGCGCCGCAAGCCGCTTCCATGCCTGCTTTCATTTTGCCATCTTCCATCATACCGCCACATGAGGCTTCAGGTGCTTTGGCTGTTGCATCGCCTTTCATGGAGTCGCTTTGCATCATACCGCATGAGCCTTCTTTACCTTTCATCATTTCGCCGCAAGACGCTTCCATGCCTACTTTCATTTTGCCGTCTTTCATCATGTTGCCACATGAGGCTTCTGGAGCTTTGGCATCAGTCGCTGTAGTATCAGCGGGTTTTGCATCATCGGCTTTTTTACCTGCACAAGCACCTTCAGGCATTTTGGCGTGGGCATCATCCATTTTCATGTTCGCACCACATTTCATTTCTGCTTCTGCAACCTGCATATAGCCTTGTGATAACTCAGTCATACCAAATGGATTGGCTTCTGCATTTACTGCTGTTACTGCAAATGTTGACATAAAAGCAACGCCCATTGCCGCAGCTAAGGGAGTTTTATTAGTTTTTTTCATGATGAGTCCTATTTAACGTCTTTAGTTTCAGGTTTAGTTTCTGGTGTTTTCGTGCTTGATTTGTCTTCTGTCGCTTTGGCATCAGGATGAACGACACCTTCAATGTGTTTTGCACCTGCACAAGCACCTTCAGGTAGTTTTGGTTTAGCAGCGTTGTCATCCATTTTCATGTTTGCGCCACACTTCATTTCTGCGGCTTTATCAGCCTCAGCAACCTGCATATAGCCTTGTGATAATTCGCTGATGCCAAATGGATTGGCTTCTGCATTTGCTGCTGTTACTGCAAATGTTGACATAAAAGCAACGCCCATTGCCGCAGCTAAGGGGGTTTTATTGATTTTTTTCATGTTGAATATCCTGAGTGTTGATTAAAAATTCTATCTTATAATTTGCTTTCAGCTAGGAAAACCGAAAAACAACTCGATATTTCAAGACAAGCATACCGAATACCGACTATCATAACAAACCCGCTCTTAAGAGAAGATGAATATTGTTGGTTTTTGCAAAAATAGCCGTCTACGCACTACGTTGTTTTTGTGAACTCACATAAATCAGCAATAATACAATGTTCGCATAATGGTTTTCTGGCAATACAGGTATAACGTCCGTGTAGAATTAACAAGTGATGCGCGTCTTGTTGATGCTGTTTAGGGACGCATTTCATTAAGCCCCGCTCTACTTCTAAAACCGTTTTACCTTTGGCAAGACCTGTGCGGTTTGACACTCTAAAAATATGAGTATCAACGGCAATGGTAGCTTGACCAAACGCGGTATTGAGCATGACATTAGCGGTTTTTCTACCGACACCTGCTAGTGCTTCAAGCTCTTTACGCGTAGTCGGCACTTGCCCAGCATGATGACTCAGTAGCTGTTGGCACAGGCTAATAATGTGTTTAGCTTTACTATTAAACAAGCCAATGGTTTTGATAAAGTCTTTTAAATCATCAATCCCTAAAGCGAGTATCGCTTCTGGGGTATTGGCAATCGGAAACAGCTTAGCCGTTGCTTTATTGACGCTTTTATCTGTTGCTTGTGCCGATAATACCACTGCAATCAATAATTCAAAATGACTGGTGTATTGCAATTCAGTTTTTGGTTCTGGTATCGCTAGTGCTAAACTATCAAAAAGTACGAGGCATTGTTGTTTATTCATTAGACAGATTTCATTTTGAGCAACGCGGCTTTTTGTTTTTTTACCCGCTCGGCTTTTTCCATTGCTTCTTGGGTTTGGCGCGTACAACGTGCGTCATAACGTTGTTTTGCGTGTTGTGCATGAGCAAGTTTTTCTACTTTGGAAATGTCTTGATTAGGCAAAACCTGCATGACAATACAATCGACAGGGCAGGGGGCAATACACAATTCACAGCCTGTACATTCAGCAGCAATCACGGTGTGCATCCATTTTGCCGCCCCTAAAATGGCATCGACTGGACACACTGCCAAGCATTTAACACAGCCGATACAGTCTTTTTCCACAATAAAAGCAACGCTTCTTGGTTTATGCTCGCCAAACTGGGGATTTAACGGTTTGGGTTCTACGCCTAATAAATCAGCCAATTCAGCAATTCCTTCATCACCGCTAGGTGGGCATTGATTAATATCAGCAAGCCCTGCGGCAATGGCTTCCGCATAAGGTCGGCAACCATTAAAACCACATTGTCCACATTGCGTCTGCGGCAACAACGCATTTATTTTTTCAATCACAATAGTACCTTAAACACCGTGGCTTTGTTTAATAGCCCATGCCACATCAACGGCTTGGCGATTTTCTTTAATATCATGGACACGAAATATTGACACTCCTGCCATGACACCTAACGCAGTAGTAACCACCGTTGCGGTGACTAATTCAGAAGGTTCAATGACATTACAAATATCCCCCATAAAACGCTTACGACTTGTGCCAAGTAACACGAGAAAACCTAAAGCGACAACATCAGCTAAATGTGCCAACAAGTCCAGATTATCTTGCTTGCGTTTACCAAAACCGATACCCACATCTAAAATGATATGCTCGCGTTTTACACCTGCGTCTAATGCGGCATTAACACGTTGTTGCAATGCCTCAATAACCTCCTGTACCACATTCTCATAATAAGGATTAATCTGCATGGTTTTTGGTGAACCCTTGCTGTGCATTAACACAATCGGTACATTTTCTGTGGCAGCTACGGTTAAAATGCGTGCATCATTTAATCCGCCCGACACATCATTAATCATATTTGCTCCTGCCTCTATTGCCGCTTCTGCAACATTGCTATCCGATGTATCAACACTAATCAATACATCGTCTTGCTCTCTAATGGCTTGAATCACAGGAACAATACGACGAATTTGCTCCAATGCAGGAACAGGATCAGACCCAGGGCGAGTTGATTCACCGCCTACATCAATAATATCTACATTTTGCAACATCATATATTGCGCCCGCTGAACAGCCGAATCGACATTCCTATAATGATGACCACCATCAGAAAAACTATCGGGTGTGACATTTAAAACCCCCATAATTCGTGGTTTGTTGGTGCTTGTGTACATCAATAGATCTCCCGTGTGAGTTTTGTGTTTTAAATTCGGGTTATAATGCCCAATTGTTTGAAATTGATATAGTGTAATGGATAAACCGCGATTAGCTTGGGCAATTACTGGCTCAGGTCATTATATAAAAGAATGCTTGGATTTTCTGTTGACGCTGGATGCTGTGGATTTATATATCAGTCAAGCAGGTGAAGAGGTATTGAAAATGTACGGTGTTGATTTGACTGACGTTCGTGCTGTCATGCCTGTGTATCGTGATAAAGCCGCCTCTGCACCGCCTGTTGGGCATTTTTACAAAGGTTATTATCATACTTTTGTGATGGCTCCCGTCACCTCTAACACAATGGCAAAGTGTGTGTTAGGCATTGCTGATTCTTTAGTCACTAATTTATACGCACAGGCAGGGAAGTGTCGCGTACCGAGTATTGTCTATCCTTGTGATATTGCCCCTGAAATGGAAACCACCGCACCCAGTGGTAAAGTGATGGTCTATCCACGCAGAATTGATTTAGAAGCGACTGAGAAATTGCGCAGCTTTGAATATACCACGGTGGTGGAAAGTGTCGATGAATTGATTCGTGTCGTAACTAAAAGACTTCAATCAATAGACGCATAATTCTATAAGTAGCTATATTGGCAAGCCGTTGGTCGTGTAAAATTAATGCGGTCAATCTTCGATGTGGTGTACTAGAACGTAATCTGTAGACAAAAAAATACCCCGACTAGCGGGGTATTTTTCAACGAAAAGTAGTAAGGTGCGTTAGCACCCCATTACTTATGCTTCGTTGTTTACTGCGAACGGGTGTTTAGCTTCGCCTTTAGCTGCAACAACTTCAGCAGCAGTAGGTGAACCAGCAACAGCGCGTTTCAGAGCTTCTTTAGTTGCTTGATAGTTGAATTTTTCAATCAACGCATCATCTTCAGCCATCCAGTGAATGAATACACCCACAGAGATGAATAAATCATCAGCTTCGTCAGCTGGGATAGTGCCGTCTTCAACACAATCAGCAACTGCCATAGCAACAGCACGTTGTGCTGGGCCAAACATTTGAACAGCTTGTTTAGAACCTTTGATAGTTACTTTGTTGAACAAAATAGTCGCAGGTTTAACTAACAAGTTAGGAGCAACAACAGCCAACAAAGTAGAGAAACCGTCTTTGTTGTTTGTTAAAGCGTTTGCAAATGCAGATTCAGCAGCTGAACCTCTTGGGCCAATGATTAAGTCAATGTGAGCAATCTCGTTGCCTTCACCAACTAAAGATTCACCAACCATCATTTTATTGATCTTCGCCATGCTTGTTTTCCCCTATAAAGAAAAATTAAAAATTAAGTCAAAATTGACTCTGTAAAAACGTGTTACTTATAAAGTTTTCTAAAAATACGGTAAATACCGTTGCTACAGTCATATCTGCCGTAGTTCCTGGATTGATACGTTGAGATTTAAGCTCTTGATCAATGCTATGCAGTAACGGCATCATCAAATCAGGATTTTCAGTAGCGGATAATTCAGAATTAAGCTGATTCATCCGACTGGCTAGCATTTCAGTGTATTGATTACCGTATTTTCTCTCGATGTGACTATCAGGATAGTGACTAAGCAAATCTGCATAAACCGCAACTGCCGCCCAATGATGATAACCCCACTTAAGAAGTTCGTCATTATACCGTAAAACCGCAAAATCAAAAATATCTTTATAATCGGTAAGGTACTGAAGCGCGATACGGTCTTTCGCGCTGGCAAGCTTCATTGCCTCCATTAAAGTCACCGATGCGATAGTTTTAACATCTTGTTCTTTTGCGTCACCTAAACCAGCGGGTGCTGCCATAGTGATGGCTTTAAATGTCCACTCTGCATCCGCCACTGTGGTATTTGCCAGTACTTGGTGCAATGACTGTCTGAGTGAGATTCTAGTTGTGCAGTAGCCAACGGCTTGAATTAACGGCGCACACAATAAAATAATACCTAAGTTGGTATTACAGCCGACTGCCTCGTGGGTTGCTTTAACCGCATAAAATATTTTTTCGCCCAATGAATAATTAGGATTACACAACGGCGGCGCACTCACTTTGGCACTGAGGCGAAAATCATCCACTGTCATATCATGAGCGGCAGAATAAATACTGACATTCCCTGGTTTAAACGCCTGTAATTCAATTTCACAGGCTTGTTGATACAGTTGTTCAAGTGGATTCATGTTGTGATTCCTAATACTTCGCAGGTTTTAAAAACCTGCGAAGTCTGCTTATTATAGATAACGGCTAATTAAATCATCTGCCAATAATTGGGCAATATTAATATCACATACACTCTCCAGCCCTTTCCATGCGGGAATACTGTTGACTTCAATCACGCTATACTGCCCGTCTTTATCTTGAATTATATCCACACCTGCATAATCCATGCTCAACGCGGCAGTGGCTTTAATCGCTAACTCTGCCACTTCAACATTTAAGTCTATGCGTTCACAACTCGCGCCTTGTGCAACATTATTAAGCCACGATTTACCACGTCGGCGCATAGCAGCAACTGCCTGACCATTAATCACAAATACCCGCTTATCGGAAAATCCTGCTCCTGCGCAATGTACAAAACGTTGCAAATAATACACGCCGCCACTCGCCGTCAGCCATAACAAATCGGTCATTTTTTCAATACGCCGTATGCCTTCGCCTTGTGAACCAAATAGCGGTTTGCTAATCAATAAATGTCCCTGTTTTAATTCAGCTTCGGCTATCGCTAATGCCTGTTCACGGTCGCGTAACACCCACGTCAACGGCGTAGGCAATCCCGCGTTATGCAATAAAAAGCTAGTCATACCTTTATCAACACTACGTTCTATGGCATGACCGTCGTTATACACGGGGATATTTGAAATTTTCAGTGCGTGTAGAAAATCCAAATACAACACCACTTCTTGCAACGAGCCACCCGCTACACCGCGCACAAACACCGCATCAGGTAATTTTTCTTCAAAGCTGGGGATTTTAATTACAGGCTGATTCGATTGAATATCAAAATAGCATTCAGTCAATGACACAAATTCAGCTTCATAATCATGCTGAGCAAATGCAATGCGTAACTGTTTGCCATGCCAACCTGCATCATCGGTAAATAAAGCGATACGTCCTGTCAAAGATGAACTCCAAAACGCCGTAATAACGGCAATAACACAAGGTAAGTGGTGACGGTAGTGCAACTGGCTAAGAACAAACTTAACCAAAAATCTACGCCTTGTTTCAGTAATAAGGGAAAAATCAGAAAAAATAATAATGAAGGTAACACCAGCCAAAAAACCTGCTCTACCAGTTCGGCGATTTGTAAGCTCGGTGTGCTTTCAATCTGCATCCAAATAATTGCCAATAAGGTCGTCAGTGGCAAAGAAGCCAATAATGCTCCCACGCCGCTGTTGCGTTTAGCAATCTCTGACACCGCGACAATGATTAGCGCGGAGATGATGAATTTTAGAGTGTAGTAAAACATCGTGTTATCAAAAAATGGTTGTAGAGTTAATGCACAATAAAATGATACCGCTGGTGGTGCGCCATTCGGCTACACTCATGAGAGTCTTGTTGAGCCACATTCGCGCCATTATACACAGCAACTTTGTGCTAAAAACTTATAACCACAAAATGAGTTGCGAAATTAGCTAAAATATTCGATACTCAAAATTCATTTCTCCTTACTCACCAATAGGATAACTCACTATGAAAAAAACCATTATTTTAGGCTTAGCGGTTGCTGTGATGACTGTTACTTCATTCACTGCATTGGCAGACAGCAAATACCCAGCCGCCGATTTTGAACCGCAGGTTATTTATCTCGATAAAAGCGTTGTTGCACCCCAATCACCCACACCGCCCAGTAGTCCATGCCCTGCCAACACCACGACTCAAGCCACTGCTAAGCCAGTTGCTGATGAATTTGATCCTAAGTATCCTGCGGCAAATTTCCAGCCTAAAGTGATTTATCCTTAATCGCTGTTAGTAGGGGTTCATGGATGAATCCCTACCGATTAAATTGAGTATGACTGCCCGTCCTTTAAAGGACGGGCAGTCATTAATATCGTTATAACAGGTTTAATTAACTACCAGAAAAATGAGAAAAACAACCACGCCCATTGTCTTTGGCTTGATAAAGCGCGGTGTCTGCATGATCCATGAGTTTTTCAGAGGTGTTGCCATGTTGTGGATAAATGCTAATACCAATACTCGCGCCAATTTGTACCGTGTTATTGTCGGATAGTTGAAACGGCACGGTTAAATCAGCTATTATTTTTAACGCCACTGTTTCAGCAGCTTCGGGGATTTTCAGGTTTTCTAACACAAGGACAAATTCATCACCGCCTAAACGTGCGACCATATCACTATTGCGTAAACAGCCAGTAATTCTTCGGGCAACTTGTTTGAGTAACTCATCGCCAGCGGCGTGTCCTAGCTTATCATTCACCGCTTTGAATTTATCCAAATCCATCATGAATACCGCGAATTGGCTATTCGCCCGCTGATTAAGCGCGATTGAATATTCCAATCTATCCAATAATTTCCGCCGATTGGGTAGACCTGTGAGCGGATCGTAAAAAGCTAATTTTTGAATTTTCTCTTCGGCGGCTTTACGCTCGGTAATATCGGTTAGCGTTGCTACATAATGGGTAATTGCATTATCGTTACTTGACTTCACTGCCGTAATAGTTGTCCATTCGGGATATATTTCGCCATTTTTACGCCGATTCCATAGCTCACCTTGCCACGCCCCCTTGTCATTAATGCTTTGCCAGAGTGCTGCATAAAATGCTTTGTCTTGTTTTCCTGATTTCAAGAAACGCGGATTTTTTCCAATAGCTTCCTCCATGCTATAGCCTGTTATTTGCGTAAAAGCATGGTTAACTTTAATAATTACATTGCTGGCATCGGTGATTAACATACCTTCTTGTGCTTCAAATACCGTGGCAGCAATGCGTAATTGTACCTCTGCCAGTGTCCGCTCGGTAATGTCATGAACAATACTAAATAACAGCGGATGACCGCTATTTTCAATCGGCGTTGAATGAACTTCCACGGCGCGGATTTCACCTGAGGCTAGGCGATGACGAAAATTAAAATGGGTGCGTATCGCTTGCAAAGTCAGTCGTTTTTCTTCTGTGATGTACAAAGGTGATAGGGTGTTAATGTCGCTAATATTCATGCAAATTAATTGCTCAATCGTATAGCCGTAATAATCAGCCGCCGCCTTGTTAGCATCCTTAATCTGCCCAGATTTAGGTTCGATAAGCATCATTACTGAGGAGTTGCGCTCAAAAAAGTGCCGAAAGCGTTGCTCACTAGCGCGTAATTTCTCCGTTGCTAGACTTTTTTCAATGGCAATGCTGATCAAATGTGCAGATTGCTCGATGAGCTGAATGTCATCATCGCTGGGTGTGTGATTGCTATGGTGATAAATGGCAAAAGTGCCTAACACTTGCGCTGTAGATGAACGAATAGGTTGCGACCAACACGCGCCCAAACTAGCACGCGTTGCTAAGTCTTTATAAGGAGCCCAGTAGGGATGTGTCTTTATATCCTCAACGATGACGCGCTCATTAATAAACGCGGCTGTTCCACAAGACCCCATCCCCATGCCAATCTCAATACCATTAACGGCGTTATTATAAAAATCAGGCAGACTAGGTGCCGCACCATTTAAAAGATGCTTGCCCTCGTTATCGAGTAATAAAATACTACACAGCGTCTTAGGATTGAGCTGCTCCACACCCAGAACAATGGCTTCAAAAATCCGCGATAGTGGTTCATTGCCTGCTAGTAGTTCAAGTGTGGTATTGCGAAATTGATTGTATTTTTCAGCCCGTTTTCGGTCTGTGATGTCGCGAACTGTGGCTTGTAGCATTGGCTTTTCGTCCAAGGTCATGGCACTCAGTAATACTTCAGCAGGAAAACATTCACCCGTGTCTACCCGTTTATGTTGCCACTCAAAGTATAAGCTACCTTTTTCCATTGCAGTAGCAACTCTTTGATTGGCTAATAGCAGAGAATCCGTTCCGCAAGGTTGCGTAGCTGGTGATAAATCGACTGGATGATAGGTACAGAATTCGGCGACTGTTTTGCAACCAAATAGGGTTAGAGCTGCCTGATTACAATCAAAATAACCCCGCTCGTCCAGCAACATGACTGCATTACCTGTCGAATCAAAAAGGGTGCGAAATTTTTCTTCAGAACGCTGTAACGCTTCTTCGTTTTGTTTGCGTGCAGTAATATCGAGTTTTACCCCAACATAATGGGTTGTAACACCCGATAAATCCTTTACGGGTGCAATATGGACATCTTCCCAATAACACCGCCCATCTTTATGGCGATTAATTAATTCACCCTGCCAAACTTTACCGTGCGTGAGACTGTCCCATAACTGCTTATAAACTTTCGTTGGCGTTAAACCCGATTGCAATAATCTTGGATTTTGTCCTATTATCTCTTCAGCACTGTAGCCTGTGACCTCGGTAAATTTAGGATTTACATAAAGCAAATCACCCTTTAAATCAGAAATCATTATTGAGGTAGGACTTTGTTCAACTGCGACTGACAAAATACGCAAACGCTCTTCTATGCGTTTACGCTCGGTGATTTCTTGGCTAAACGCTAATTGAACACTATCACCATTTTCCAATCTGAGGGGAACAGCATGAGTCGCCATCCAGTGTTTTACCCCTTTTAAGTCGAAAACTTCAAATTCCATATTGCCAGATTTTCCGTCACAGATGTCCTCATTAAACGCTTGAAAGGCGGCACGGTACTCAGGAGCAATTATTGGATAGATGGAGTTATTGCGTACCTCATCCTCAGAGCCAGCTTCTATTATTGCAAGCCCTGTTGGATTTATTGATAGTAGCGTTCCGTCACGCGCCACCAACTTTATACAGTCAGGGGATAGGTCGAGAATCGCTCGCAAGTGGCGTTCTCTTTGGGAAAGTTGTTTTGTAGCCTGCTTGCGTTCAATATGATGGCGATAAAAAATCAGCAACAGAATTAACAGAAACACAATAACTATGCGCGTGAGATATTTTATGACTAAGGGCAGTAATTGTTTTTCTTCATAAACACCAAACCATTTTTCATACAATTTATCGTAAGTACCATTGGCTTTGATGATTGCCAAACCTTCGTTGATTTTCGCTAATAGTTCCGCATCGCCTTTATGCACCGCAAACGAAAATTTTTGTGTCAAATCAAGATCTATCGCCAACATTTTAATGGTGCGAATGTTTAATTTTTCCAGCGTTTTCTTGCCTACCAGTTTACTCACCAGCATTGCATCATAGTGACCATCGGCTAATAATTTTAAACCTGCTTCGACGGTATCAACTTCTACAATTTGTTTGTCCCAGCCTTTTTCCTGTAGGTATTCGGGGGCTAAATCATCCTTGACGACAATAAGCTGTTTATTCTTTATATCGGCTTCTGAGTGAATAGTGTTTTCATCATCACGCACAAAAATAGCACCATTGAGAACAACGTGTGGAACGCTGAAATCAGCAAATTTGCGGCGTTCATTGGACAGTGCCAAATTAATCAGCACATCGATTTTCTCTGCTCTGAACTCTTCTAACACGTCATGAAATGGCAACACCCTAATCGTTGAATTTAAATGTGTTTCTGCTGCCACCGCCCGCCATAATTCCACAGTAAAACCATCGGCAGTAGCATCGGTTTTTCCTAAGGCAAGCGGTGGGAAATCTTGCTCACTACCGACGATGAGCGGTTTATCATCACTACGATTAAATGGGTTGATGAACTGAGCTAACCTTCTTTCAGATAACGGTTTAGACAATTTGAGTTGTGCATACACTTCTGCGACTTTGCGCATCCGCCCTGTATCTATCTGCCCCAGTGGTATAACATCGGGCAGAATTAATTTGCGCGTAACCTATGCTTCAAAATGCAAATGTGCAAGACTAAGTCTACTGTGATATTTTTTATGAATTAATTGGATTAATTCTTCAGGATGGTCTAGTGCGTATTGCCAGCCTTTTAAGGATGCACGGCGAAATTTTTCTGCTCGCCCCTGATGTTGGGTTAATTCATGCTGACTGGTAAATAATAGATCACCATAAAAATCAATGCCATAATTTTGGGGATTGATGATATTAATGTTAATTTTTTTTTGCTGAAAATAAAAAATTGCATCCGATAAATACCCCGACATGACATCAATTTTATTTTCAATCAAATCATCATTTCTGAAACTCTGCTTAACGGTGGTATAGTTTTTTTCGGTTAAATGCGCTTCCGCTAGCATCGCTTGCAAGACGGAATCATCCATACCCATTGAATCAAACATAATCCGTTTTCCTGACATTTCATAAGGACCAATAATGCCAGAACTTTGTTTGCTAATAAAAACCAAGGGATTGTGTTGAAAAATCGCGGCTAGCGCGACAATCGGTTCACCCCGCGCATAATAAGACAGAATGCCAGAATCACCGACTCCAAAATCCTTATCACCTGAGACCACTTGTTCAATAAAATCTTTATCAAGTGAACGCTCGAAAATAGTGACATCCAGCCCTTCTGCGGCGTAATAGCCTTGTTCTTTTGCTGCGTAATAGCCTGCAAATTGAAATTGGTGTAGCCATTTTAATTGCAAGCTTACTTTTTCTAAGAGCTGTGGGTTTTGTTGGGGTGCGGAAAAAGCAATGCTTGAGTTGAGCAAGAACAGACAAATCAGAAGATTTAGAATCGTTTTCATATTTTCTGAAGGATTTATGCAATGGATTATCACAGGGTTATTGATTATTCCTATTTGCAGTAGTTATGTGGGTAAGAATGAGCCTAAAGGTAAATTCTAACACATAATGCTGAGGTCATGCTTTGACTGACTATGCAAGCAAAGCTGACACTCAAAATCCCTAGTTTACTAAGAACACTTACTATCACCACAGTTAAGACAGGTCATACAACCATCCATTAATACCAAGGCTTTGGTTTGGCATTTGTTGCACAACAGAGCTTTAGCAGGAAAGCTGCCTTCTTCATCCAAGGTTGAGGTATCGCTGTGTAACGCGTCAAATTCCTTGCGTTTAGCGTCTAAGAATTTTTTTTGGTGTTCGTCCATTTCAACTGTTTTAATCATACCAATTTCTTTTAAATGCGCTTCAATGGCATAACCAATTTCTGCCACTAATGAAGGCATGAATACGCCGCCTTTTTTAAAATAACCTCCTTGTGGATCAAAGACCGCTTTTAATTCGTCCACTAAAAAACACGCATCGCCACCTTTACGAAATACCGCTGAAATAACCCGTGTCAATGCCAATACCCATTGAAAATGCTCCATGTTTTTGGAATTAATAAACACTTCATAAGGACGGCGTTCTTGATATTCGGTATTCGGGTTCAAAATCATATCGTTGATGGTGATATAAAGCGCGTGTTCGTATTGCGGGGTTTTAATTTTATAGGTAGAACCCATCAAAATCTCAGGACGTTCCAAATTTTCGTGCATACTTTCTACATCGATTTTTGACACGCTAATGTCAGCAGATTCGATAGGCGTTTCATTACCAATCACTTTATAAGAGACGATTTTTTTTGCGATTTTATAAACCATTTTTTATGCCTGAATGCTGTTGTATAAAAAAGACATTTAAATTCAATGCCTTATATATTTTATTATTAAGAATGGGTAATGCAAAACTAAGATTGATAGTATAATACAATCAATGACTTAGGAATGAAAGAATTTGTAACTTATTGATTATTATATTTTGTATTTTTTGAGTTTTAATGGATACAGTTGATTGATTAGCAGATACGCACGGTTCGATTGCTGGCGTTTTTTACTGCATAAACTACGAAAACAGCAGCAACTCCAGTAAAATAACACGACTTTAACTTTTTCAGTGTATTCCCATGACTAAAAATATTCGTATTGAACGCTGGAGCGGCGCGGCTCTTGAGCAATTTATTCCCGATCTTGCTCGGCTTAGAATTGAAGTCTTTCGTGATTTTCCTTATTTATACGATGGCGATTACGATTACGAAAAAAAATATCTGCAAACCCATATTGATTGCCCTGATAGTGTCATCGTTTTAGCATTTGATGGCGATCAAGTGGTCGGTGCTTCAACGGCTATGCCTATGCGTCACGAAACCGAAGAAATGAAACGTCCCTTTCTGGAACACGGTTATGATTTGAATGATGTTTTTTATTGCAGTGAATCAGTATTGAATAAAAATTACCGTGGCTTAGGCTTAGGAGTCAAATTTTTTGAACAACGTGAAGCTCATGCAGCTGAGTTAGGTGGTTTTAAAATTATTACTTTTTGTTGTGTAGAACGCCCTGTTAATCATCCGCGCCGTCCCGCGAATTATGTGCCATTGGATGCGTTTTGGACGAAACGCGGTTATGTGAAACATTCTGAGCTAAAAACCAGCTACACTTGGAAAGACTTAGATGAGTGCGAAGAGACTCCTAAACCGATGACTTTCTGGTTAAAACATGAACATTAAAATTGCAGCGGCGCAATACAACATCAGTTTTTTGGAAACGTGGCAAGATTATCAAGATAAAATTACGGTCTGGGTTGATGAAGCGGTACAGCAAGATGCTAAAATTTTATTATTTCCTGAGTATGCCAGCATGGAACTGGCTTCCTTGTTTGAAGAGGAGGTTTACTCCTCATTAAGCAAACAACTGGATGCTATGCAGACTCTGCATGATGATTACCTCGATTTGTTTCAATCCTTGGCTAAACAATATCAATGCTATATTCAAGCAGGGACATTTCCTGTGCGTACCGAATCTGGCGCGTATCGCAACCGCGCTTATTTTTTTATGCCAGACGGTCATTTTGATTATCAAGATAAGTTGATGATGACACGTTTTGAAAATGAACAATGGCTGATTCAAAGCGGTACGGAAATAAAGTGTTTTGCCACCGAGTATGGAATTTGTGGGATTAACGTTTGTTATGACAGTGAGTTTCCATTGCTGGCAAGACAACAAATCGAGGCAGGTTGTGTGCTGATTTTAGTACCTACTTGTACTGACACTATGGCAGGTTACAATCGGGTTAAAATTGGCTGTCAGGCAAGGGCTTTAGAAAATCAATGTTATGTGGTGCAATCTTCTCTTGTTGGCGATGCACCGTGGTCGGAAGCAGTCGATGTCAATGTAGGTGCATCTGCTATTTATACGCCTGTTGATCGTGGTTTCCCTGACGATGGTATTCTGGCAACAGGGGCATTCAACGCTGTACAATGGGTGATTGCTGAAATTTGTCTGGATGATATTGAAATAGTCAGACAGCAAGGGCAAGTGTTTAATTATCGCGATTGGTCGTTACAAACTCGTTTTCGCTAAGAAAACTATACAACGATGACTATGCTTGCCGATTAAGCATAGTCATTCGTCGATAGCGTTCTTGTTCAATGCCCATTCCTTTAGTTAAAAATAGCTTCAAACGAATAGCCGTGTGATTTTAAAATTTCTTTTAATTGCCTTAAGCCGTCCATTTGAATTTGTCTAACTCGTTCACGAGTAACGCCTAATTCTTGTGCGACTTGTTCCAATGTTGCATCTTCATAGCCGCAAAGCCCATAACGACGGCATATCACTTCACGTTGTTTTTCGGGCAGCTCAAACACCCAACCTGTAACATTTTGTTTAATTCCGTATTCCTGCATTCGGTCTTCATGCGACTTACTTGTTTCATCGGAAAGTGACTCAACTAAGGGTTTGTCAAAATCCTTACTACTAGGGACATCAACAGAAGTTACCCGCTCATTGAGTTTGAGCATTTTTTCAACTTTACTGACGGGCTTATTGAGATGTTCTGCAATATCTAAGGCACTAGGCTCATGATCTAGCGCGTTTGCTAAATAGCGTTGCGCTTTAAGATAAGTATTCATTTCCTTAACGATGTGTATCGGCAAACGAATGGTGCGCGTTTGATTCATCAGTGCGCGTTCAATAGTTTGGCGTATCCACCAAGTCGCATAGGTTGAAAATCGAAAACCTTTATCGGGATCAAATTTTTCCACCGCCCGAATTAAACCGAGATTACCTTCTTCAATTAAATCCAATAACGGTAAGCCTCTGTTTAAATAACGCCTAGCAATTTTTACCACCAGTCGTAAATTACTTTCAATCATTATTTTGCGAGCTTTTTGGTCGCCAAGTAACGCTTTCTTACCATAATGCCTTTCTTGCTCGGCTGTTAATAATTGCGATCGACATAGTTCATTGAGATAGACACGCGTTGCATCGAATTCCCCGCTACTACGCGGTTTAATAACAGCAGCAACATCGTCGTTGTCGTTATCGTCAATATGGTTATAACTGTCACTACTCAGCTTTTCAATAATCACAGAGGCAACATCAAATTCGCCATCGAAAGATAAATCGTCATCAAGTGTCAGTACGATGTCGTCATCAAGTGTCAGTACGATGTCGTCATCCGTTGGTTCAATTAATTCTTTAATCATAATTAACTCCTTAGTTAATCGCTCTTAAGTCGAAGTGGTATAAGCTTTTAAGTATTGACTGGTTTACCATTTCTGTTACCGCAACAAGGCGTGCGTTTCAGTACACGAATTTTTACAATAATTTGAAATTTTCGACTTATGGTCTTTTCATCACGCACATAGCAACTATACTTGCGTCGAGATGTTTGTTGTTTTGGTAAATAGTCTTACACCCATATCGGTATCCGTACTGTTCACTGATGAACTTTATTTTGTCTGTTGCTCGCCACAAGCTAGAAAACTTTTTTTGTCTGTCAGTTAAAGCGCTATCCTTAGGATTAACTTTAACATCTTTTTATTATCAATTGAAATAATTGATTTTTTTTATTTATGGATGTGATTTTTTACCCAAAAATAGCGGTGCTAACAGGGTGTTATTCTTTGAGCTTAGTCATTGAATTATTTGAAATATCGGTAAAATGATGGATTTTAGCTGTGTTGAGATTATTACCATTAAGGAAGACTTAGATGCGCAAACAGTTGCTTTTTAGCGTACAAGAAGAAATAGTGAGTTGTCGCGATAAAGAAAATGGAGGCTTAACAAGCTAATAAATTGATTTATAAATAGAAAACTATTTTTTCAGCAACGTTTTTTTGGCTAAATTGATTTTTGCCGCCAAATAATCAGAGCCGCCATGATCTGGATGATTTTTTTGAATAAGTTTGCGGTGAGCTTCAGTAATATCTTGTTTGGACGCGCCAACTTTTAAGCCTAATATTTCATAAGCTTCAGCTTCAGTCATTTTTCCTTTGTTATCAAAACCACCGTTTTGTCGTGATGTTTCTGGTTTTTCACCTGTCAACACCATCCAAAAGCTTTGCCATTGTGCGCTATTGCTTATTTTTCGTAAAAAAGTCCGAAAACCAAAGTAAATTATGGTCATTAGCAATAAAGAGAAAAAAAACCTAATAATCAAAACGTGCTCCAAGAGTCAATGAATAGTGTCAAGCATAATAATACCTTAGAATAGCTTAGCTCACGATAACCAATTAATCCATTTTATGACTCTGCCCAATGCCCACGTTCCACTCCTTGGTTTTGCTGCCGCAAGTGGTACGGGAAAAACGACTTTGTTGACCCAGATTATTCCGCTATTAAAAAATCACGGCGTGCGTATTGGCTTGATTAAACACAGCCACCATGATTTTGAAATTGACCATCAGGGCAAAGACAGTTATCGGTTGCGCAAAGCGGGAGCTAGTCCTGTCATGCTGATATCGAATTACCGCCGCGCCATCATTACCGAATTAACCCCACATCAAGATTCGTGTTTAGACCAGCAGCTAAGTTTTTTCGATCAATCCGAACTGGATTTACTGTTGATTGAAGGTTTTAAAACCGAAGCTATTCCAAAAATTGAATTACACCGCCCCGTACTCAAGCAAGCGTTATTGTATCCGAATGATCCCTATATTATTGCTATAGCGACCGACAGCCCGCTAACAACGCCTGACTATCTAACCCAGCTTAATCTTAATCAAGCTGAACTTATCGCTGATTTTATTTTGACCCTCTTATGACTGATCCTTGTAGCCTAGAAAAAAGCCCTTTGCTTACAGTAAATGACGCACTTGAACGTATTAGTGCAGCAATCCAAGCAATTACTGATACAGAAATCGTTAGCCTAAAAAATGCCTTAGGGCGGGTATTAGCTAACACAATTTATTCACCGCTTGCCATTCCATATCATCGCAACTCAGCAATGGATGGCTATGCGTTTGCCAGTAGCGATGTACATGAACACCCTTTCACACTGGAATTAATTGGCATATCGTGGGCAGGTAACCCTTTTCAAGGTCAAATGCAAGCAGGGCAATGTGTGCGTATTTTCACAGGCGCGGTATTACCCGAACAAACAGATAGCGTCATTATGCAGGAGCATATTCAGCTTGACGGACAAACTGTGCATTTTCCTGCTGATACTAAAATTCATCAAAACGTCAGAGCAGTGGGCGAAGATGTTTCACAAGGCAGCTTATTATGTGTTCAGTCCAAAAAATTAACGGCGGTGGATTTGGCGTTATTAGCAACCGCTGGTGTGAGTGAGGTAAGAATATACCGCGCTCTTAACATCGCTATTTTTTCCACAGGGGATGAGTTAATCGCCCTAGGGCAAGCGTTAACCACAGGGAAAATTTACGATAGCAATCGTTACCTGTTGACAGCGTCACTAAGCGACGCTTGCTATCAAGTCACTGATTTTGGCGTGATTGCCGATAATAAACACGCCCTCACTGACGCGTTTACCACCGCCGCAAAAAACCACGATGTCATTATTAGCACAGGTGGCGCGTCAGTCGGTGATGCGGATTATGTCAAAGAAGTATTAACCGCCTGTGGCGAGGTTAATTTTTGGAAAATTGCCATCAAACCAGGTAAACCACTCACTTTTGGTAGCATTGGTAACTGTTATTTTTTTGGTCTTCCTGGTAATCCTGTCTCTGCACAAGTAACATTTCAAAAAATAGTCTCACCCGCTTTAAAACAACTAACGGGGGCGGCAACTACTCGCCCGTTACAACTCATAGCAACCTGTAGCAGTTCACTCAAAAAATCCGCAGGACGGCAAGAATTTCAGCGTGGCATATTCACACAACATGAAAACGGTGATTTTTTCGTTGTTAGCGCAGGTCAACAAGGCGCGAATATCCTCAGCGCGTTGAGCCTAGCAAATTGTTATATTGTGTTACCTAGTGAATGCCAAGGTGTAGAGGCAGGTGATAAAGTGCTGATTGAACCATTTAGTACATTTTTGTAATGCTAAAAACCTTCATGTCTACTATAAAAAACCTATTAGCAAACGCCGCTAACATCTTAACAAACCATTCTGACTCCCCGTTATTAGATGCCGAGATATTACTGGGTTTTGTACTGAGTAAACCCAGAACTTATCTACGCGCATGGTGTGATAACACCCTAACAGACCAGCAAATCAACGCCTTTGAAGCCTTGATTAAACAACGCGAACAAGGCATACCGATTGCCTACCTCACAGGTACTCGTGAATTCTGGTCTAGGGATTTTACCGTCACGTCCGATGTATTAATCCCCAGACCTGACACCGAGTTATTAATTGAATTGAGTTTAGAATTAATTCCTAAAAATCACGCTGTGAAACTCATTGATTTAGGCACAGGCTCAGGCATTATTGCAGTGACACTGGCGGCAGAACGTCCTAACGCTCAGGTTATCGCAGTCGATACCAGTTTAGCGGCGTTAAATGTTGCTAAGCACAACGCCCAGCAGCACCAACTCACTAACATTGAATTTTATCAAAGCGATTGGTTTTGTAGTGTGCCAAATGAGTTGTTTGATTTAGTCATCAGCAACCCGCCTTATATTGACCCAGAGGATGAACATTTACAGCAAGGCGATGTGCGCTTTGAACCCAAAAGCGCGTTAATTGCTGATAATCAAGGTTTAAGCGATATTGAAATAATCGCCGATAAAGCGCGGTACTATTTAAAACCTCAAGGGCATTTATTAATCGAACATGGCTATAATCAAGCCCCACAAGTACAAGCTATTTTTAACGCACTGGCTTATGATAAAGTGCGATCCTATCGAGATTTATCGGGAAATGACCGCGTTACCTACGGAAAAAATCATAAAAATTCAAGAATGCCGTTAGTGAGTCGCGGGTAGTAGGTTAAACCCACTACCCTTTTGTTTATAAATTAGTAAGATCGGCTTTGCTTATCGCTTTTGTATGTAAGGCACTGGCGACTAAAACGCTATTAATACCAATGGCTTTAAGCTGTTGTAAGTCGGCTTTGTTGCGCACACCACCCGCCGCGATAAATTCTGTTTGTGGATAGTTTTGTTGGTAAAAACGTAATTTTTTACTATCAACGCCTGCATCACTTCCAACTCGTGCCAAAGTCATGATGATGACTTGTTCAGACCATAGGTGGCTATCATCAAATAATTGTGCTTCGCCTAGCGGTTCATCCTGCGCGGAAAAATCTAACGATAACAGGGCGTTTTTTGTTGTTAGTAGTTGTTTAGCGGTACAACATTCGCTACCTAATACAGGTCGGTAATTATCCACGCCGACAAACGCTAAACTAGGCGATTGATAGCCTGCATCTAGCCAAAAAGTAATCAACGGGTAATGCTGTAATACCGCATGAATTAACGCCTGATTATCGCCTTGCTGAGTAATGGCATTCAAATCCGCTATATAGATAACGCTAAAATCATGCAGTTGTAAAAATGCGTCGATGACAGCATAGACATTAGCACTGGGGCTTAAGGGTGAATTAATCGGTTGATAAGAGGCACGTTGACCGCGTTGCGCATGAACCACCACGCCGTCTTTTAAATCAAGCACAGGAATTAAGCGCACGACAGGTTATTCCTTGTCGCCTGCGATTAGTAATGCCGCCTGATATAAGGATTTTTTTCTTGCTCCTGTAATTTCTACCGCCAATGCCACAGAGGTTTTAATAGAGCATTCAGCCAACAATATCCGTAATATTTTTTCCTGTTCATCAGTCAGTAGTTGCTCACTTTTATCAACCGCTTCCGCGCCATCGACAATTACTACAAATTCACCTTTGCGCATATTATCATCGCGAGCGACTAACGCCAGCGCGTCTTCTAGGCTCATTTTAATGATGGTTTCATACAATTTAGTGATTTCTCTGGCAATCACGATTTGTCGATTCAGCGGCAATATGGTCGCCATATCTTGTAATGAGGCAAGAATACGATGACTGGACTCATAAAATACCCACGTCGTTGGACAATTCAGTTGTTCACTGAAAAAGGCTTTGCGAGCAGAAGAGGTGCGTGGTAAAAAACCAAAAAAAGAAAATTGCGTAACGGGTAAGCCCGCAGCGGATAAGGCGGCAATTAATGCACACGCCCCTGGAATGGGGATAACATCAATGCCTGCATCCTTCACTAATTTAACCAACGGCATACCTGGATCGCTTAATAGCGGTGTGCCTGCATCAGACACTAAGGCGATAGATAACCCCTCGCGGAGTTTTTCCAATAATACTAACGCGGCTTTATCTTCATTATGTTGATGCAACGAGGTTAATTTATTAGTAATGCCGTAATGTTGTAACAATAGTCCGACATGACGGGTATCTTCTGCGGCAATCAAATCGACTTCTTTTAAGGTGGCGACCGCTCTGAAACTTATATCAGCTAAATTGCCGATAGGGGTAGCAACCACATATAATTTTCCGTATTCGTTGGACATTTACTACTCGTAATTGAAAAAGAGGGCTGTTGAAGTGAATTAGACCAAACAAAAAGCTGGCTGTTCAAACGCAAGCGAAGTTTACACTCAGTGTTAATAACCTTTGGTATCTGCTTGTAAACCAGACAAAGGCGTGGATAATCGGGTAATTTCCGATTCAATTCGACCACTCGGATATAATTGAATAGTTCGATAACCAGGCGCGGTATTATCCATACCAAATTTTGTGCTTTTAGGTCTAAATTGAAAGCAGGTTGACGGCGTGCCTAATACTCGCACAGAGCCAATATTGGTATCCATGAGTTGATGAATATGCCCTGTAGTGATGGTTTTTACCTGTGGGTAGCGTTTTATAATTGCCAAAAATTCTTGATGGTTTTCGATGGTCATGGTGTCCATCCACGCACTATAAGTCGGTAGGCAATGGTGATGTACTGCAATTAGTGCATGATGATTTGGATAGTCGCTTAAACATTGTTCAAGCAGTTGTAATTCATCCTTTGCCAATCGCCCGCCTGCCGAACCAATTATCTGGCTATTCAAACTAATAATCTGCCAATCGCCTAATAAAATTTGTTTGCGGCAACTGATGCTATCGGTATTTAAAATCTGCTGCATCAGTTCAAAATCATCATGATTACCTGGCAAACACACACAGGGCGTATGGTACGCTTCAAGCCTGTGTAAAATACGATGGTAACTAGAGTCACAAGGAGTTTGCGCCAAATCCCCAGTGACTAATACCAAATCAAAATAATTATGTGATGAAAAAGCCAGATCAAGAATCGCATGAAAATAATATTCTGTATCAACACCTACTAAGGTTTCGCCAGAGTTACGCAGAATGTGCATATCGGTTATTTGCAATATCGATAGATAGGCTTGATTTCGTATCATAGCAAGGACTTACTCAATGGTTTTACACAGAATTTTAGAGTTTCTTTGCGGATTGTATAGTACCTTGAGTGGTTCAGGAAGACTGTTAAGCTCAGATAATAAAAAACCCCGTTCAATAAACCAGTGCATGGTTTGAGTGGATAGCACAAATAAGCTCTTGAGCTTAAGTTGCTTGGCTTTTTGATAAGCTGCATTTAGCAAGCGATTACCTCGTGCCGCACCGCGATAATCAGCATGAACAGCAAGACAGGCAATCGCAGCAAACTGTCCATTCAGATCAGAATGTAGTGCGATACAAGCGATAATTAGCCCATCACGTTCCAACACAATATAATCAGCTATTTCCATTTCTATTTTTTCACGCGACCGTTTCGCCAGAATGCCTTGTTGTTCTAAAGGCTTAATCAGTTCCAAAATACCGCCTATATCGTTCAATGTTGCAGCGCGTAATTCTTCAAAAGCGGTGGAACTAATCAAAGTGCCGATGCCATCACGGCTAAACAATTCCAGCAACAACGCACCGTTCACCGCTCTATCAATTAAATGTACCCGCTCTATGCCCGCTTGGCAACTTTGTATTGCTGCTTTTAGTGATAAGCATAGTGTATTGTCAATAGATGGATAAGTCTGTAAAAATGACTCTGCTTCGTCGGTGGTCATTTGCTGTATAGGCTGAGCATTATCGGGATTGCAGCAGTTTTGTTCGGTTAATAACACTAATTTTTCAGCTTTTAAAGCAATCGCTACCGCTGTTGCCACTTGCTCAGCGGATAAATTAAACACCTCTCCACTGGGTGAATAACCGATAGGCGAAATTAACACCACATTATTTTGATCCAGTTGTGTATGAATCGCTCCGCTATCAATACGCCGCACTTCACCCGTATGGCAATAATCGATACCCTCAATTACCCCGATAGGTTTAGCGGTGACAAAATTGCCTGAAGCGACTTTCAGCCCGCAGCCTGCCATAGGAGAATTTGCCAACCCCATCGATAATAATGCCTCAATTTCTACCCGCACTAAGCCCGCCGCTTCTTTCACACATTGCAGAGCCAAATCATCGGTAATGCGTAAATGTTGGTGAAATAGGGCAGGGGCGTTGAGTTTTTGTAGCCGTTGGTCAATTTGTGGACGAATACCATGCACCAACACCAAACGTATTCCTAAGCTACTGAGCAAGGCAAAATCATGAACATGATGTTCAAACCCTGCATCCAAGACCGCTTCACCACCAAAAGAGATGACAAAGGTTTTATTGCGGTGCGCATGGATATAAGGAGAAGAGTCTCTAAACCAACTAACAAAAGACTTTGGTGATTCCATAATTATTATTTATAGGTTTTAACACGCCAACGCGGATGATGTCATTTAAGCTAACAGACTCTCTACCCACGCCAACTGCTTGGGTAAACAAATGGTTTTTAAATCATAAGTCGCTTGCGCAAACGCACGAGCATTTGCACCCAGTGTGGCGCGTTTTTCAGGATTATCAAGTAAATAACAAACTTCCTCCGTCAGTGCTTTAGGATCAAAAAAATTCACCAGTCGTCCCGTTTCATCGTGGCGTATTGCCTCATGTAACGGGCGAGTGTCACTAGCAACAATCGCACAACCCGCACTCATCGCTTCCAACAAACTCCAACTTAATACAAATGGATAGGTTAAATAAACATGGACTCGCGACAACTGCAATAATGGAATGAGTAATTCATAAGGCACATGACCTAAAAAATGCACTCGATTCATATCCAGTTGCTGAATCACCTCATTAAGAAAAATAGCTTTCCATGTTCCATTCGGTGGCGGTGCGCCATAACCCACAGCGTCATCACCGACAATTAAAACTCGCGCATTAGGGCGACGGCGTAATAGTTCAGGTAACGCCCGCATAAAAATATGATAACCACGATATGGCTCTAAACGGCGACTAATATAGGTAATGATTTCATCATCACGACTCAGGGTTATCGAGCCATTATCACCATTTAAATTAAGACTAATTTGCTCATTAGGCGCGATTATATCGGTATCGATACCCTCATGAATCACCGTTATTTTGGAGCGAAACGACTTAGGAAAGGTACTGGCTTGCCAGCGTGTTGGGGTAATACCCGCATCGACAAGATTAAAATGCAAAAAATTATTGAGATTTTTTAATCGTAATCGGCAGACATCAGCAGGAGCGGTGGCATAAAATTCCTTATCAAAACCTACATCTGCACCGCTGGCATGGTAAAAAAACTCACAATAAACCGCCAATTTAGCTTTCGGCCAGACATCTTTTAAAAATAAACTTTCGCCCCATGCAGGATGCGCGATAATCAAATCAGGGCTAAAACCTGAATCACGCAATTCTATAGCCGCATTAAATGCCGCTTCCGCCCGAATTACTTTAGTTTCAAAATCACCTATCCAAGGATGCACCGCAGGCGTTGAACCACGCACCGCTTGATAGCTGATTAAACGCACACCTTGCCAGTCGGCAGGCATATTTTTTTGCATAGTGAATGCGACTACTTCATGCTGAGTCGCTAACACAGGCGCGAGATGTTTAAATTGCGCTGGAAAATTTTGGTGAACAAATAAAAGTCGCATAGTTTATTTTCAGATAAGACGGTATGTTAGCGAGTGCGTAACCCGACAATCTTGTCATAGAAATACGCTAATTCGATCTACAAGGCTAGATCATAAAATCACAATAATCTATATAGACTTTGTGACTCCAAAATCATAGGGTGCTGTTGCTTTTACAAAACAACTAAAACGCTCAGTAATCGACAAATCAATCCTTTCTGATTTTTCTTCAAACAGCTTTAATAACTTAATAAACCAATCAATTAACTCAGCATCAAAAATGGGATGTTGTGAAAAGGCTGGGGAAGAATATTTTATAAAACCATCCCTAACATCAGGATAATTTTCAAATAACATGATTCCTTCTGCCTGAGTAGACGCATTTGAAAATGTTTGCAAAAAACTTCCTACAAAAGTATGTTTAAAAACGTGCTGTCCACAAAGTGCTTTTTGAACGGGGTCAACAATAGGTGAGCAATTCCCCATCAAAAACATCGCACATAGAATAGCCGTCGTTAGCCCAGAAAAATAGATAAATTGATAGTGAAGACCTAGCTCTTTATATAGCAAATTATAATATCGTTCATTTGAATCCCCTGCATCCGCTGAGTGTGAGTCATGCGCTGGATAATGCACAAAACAACCCCGTCCAGAGACACTAAGAAAATCTCCCGTCGCTAATCTATTTAACTCAAACAAATCTTCTACCAATATCATCCCATGAAGTGGGGTGGTTCTTAAAAATTGCAGAGCAGATTCTAATGTGGCGCGTCGAGACGTGCTATACATAGTGATACGCGCAGAAAAACCATTCCATTTTGCTATTCTTTCTATTGGCGTTTGTCCGCACATAGAAGGTTGATTAGCCTTAATAAGATTTCCATCACCAAAATCTACCAGAGTTGTACCTACCTCAGCAGCATTTGCAGTCGGATTTTCTAGCAGTATTTTATAGGCATCCAAATAATAGCTAGGTGACATCCAGTCGTCATCTGCCATTATGGCGGTAAATTCTATATTTTTAGACCAATCAAGCAGGTAATAAAAATTGTTGGCAGCTCCTATATTCTTTTCATGTGCTATTGAAATCACATTTGAATTAAGTCGTCCAATTTGCTTTAAAAATTGTTTCTTTTCGAGATTTTCACTATTATCAGCAATTAAAACAGCAACCTCAGCACTAGCAACACCTATCATCGCGCCAATAATAGAGCGAGCTGTCGGTGTCCACCTGAAGGTAGGTAAAAGAATCGCCAACTTAACAGACGAGGGTATCTTAGGAAATTGGTACTCGTTCGATTCAATTATAGATACATTATCAATCATACTGAACCTCATATTATTAAATAGATTTATTGCCGATTTATACTGATTTTACTAGCATGGAAATGTCGGAAACGTCTGTGTTGCTTTCGCTCTACCCAACAAATACCAGAGAATGTTGGGTTGCCAAAAAGACGGCAACCCAACCTACGATGCTTAGGTTTTTCATGAACCACCACGCAGTTTTTGCTCAATAGAGCGAAGTGTATTTTGAATTTCTCTTTCCTTCAGTTCAGGGTCAATATCCTGAATGTATTCGATAGCAGAAAAGTCATCACCACGTTTTCTATTTTGCGGCGGTTCAAGTACCTCGATAAGCAGTGCTTCAAACACTGCGATAAGGCTTGCAAGGGAAGCATTAAAAGAAGTTTCTCGTAGACTACCCTCTTGGGTTACGTCAAGTAAACCAAACCATGAAAACCGATTCCAGCGACTGCCCAAGCGGTCAATATTATGTTCAAAAAGACGTTTTCCTAGCGGGCGGTCAATAGAGCGACCAATATATACTACTGTGTGGTGATCATAAAGAATGTAAATCCCTTTTTGTTTTCCAAAATCTACCGATTTAGAAAGAGCCTGTTGTTTTCCATACATTTTTGGATCGTTACGCCATACGACAAGATCACGCTGCCAGTACATACCTAAGGAGTGAATGATTGAATCAGATATTTCCTCATCTAAATCAGTAAAAGTTTCCGATTTATTTTTCTTGGAAATTGGAGCTGATACAGGAATTATTGTGGTAGCGGGTTGATTTTTTAGTGCAAATATACCTCTGCCAACGCGTATAAACGGAGAATGATCTCCATCATGTTTTATTGAGGTTGCCATTTGTGCGTTCACTGTCGCCGCAGGGGTTGCACCATCAGTTTCATAATAGCCTCGTGATAAGATTTGTTCGGATATTTCTGCGTAATGTAGTGGTGTTTCCGATTCCCCTAGTACTTTTTTTATGGCTTCTTTCCACGACTTTTCCACTAATTACTCCTAAGATTTGTATACATTAAAGTCATGTAGGGAGGGCAACGCTTTTCTGCCCACTGCTCTTATCGGCAAATGGCGATGCACACGATAAAGCGGTGTGCATCGCCCTACATTTGTATCAATCCAGATTATCCGTCACTGCACCCAACGAAGCAGAATTAACTAGCTTGGCATATTTAGCTAATACACCGCGTGTATAACGTGGCGCGGGTTGTTTCCATGATGCTAAACGCATTGCGATTTCTTGTTCATCAATATGTAGTTTTAATTCATTATTTTCGGCATCAATGGTGATGGTGTCGCCGTTTTGAACTATCGCTAATGCGCCACCGACGAACGCTTCTGGAGTGATGTGTCCGACCACAAAACCATGCGTACCACCTGAAAAACGACCATCAGTAATTAACGCAACTTCTTTGCCTAAGCCTTTACCCATAATCGCAGAGGTTGGCGAGAGCATTTCGCGCATACCTGGCCCACCTTTTGGTCCTTCGTAACGAATGACGATAACATCACCTTTAACTATGTCGCCGTTGAGTATGCTTTTTAGAGCGTGTTCTTCGGTATCAAAGACTTTGGCTGTACCCGTAAAAGTTAAGCCTTCTTTGCCTGTGATTTTAGCAACCGCACCGCCAACCGCTAAATTGCCATACAGGATGACTAAATGGCTGTCTTTTTTAATCGGATGCTCCATATCATGAATGATGTCTTGTCCAGCAGGATAAGGTGCAGCGTTGGCTAAATTTTCTGCCAAGGTTTTACCAGTCACGGTTAAGCAATCGCCATGTAACAAGCCTTTATCTAACAGTATTTTCATTAACGGTTGAATACCGCCGATTTCAACCAATTCTGCCATTGAATACTGACCGCTGGGTTTTAAGTCGGCTAACATGGGTACGTTTTTACCAATGCGGGTAAAGTCATCCAGTTGAATATCAACTTTCGCGGCATTTGCCATTGCCAAAATATGCAGTACCGCATTGGTTGAACCACCCAAAGCAATAACAACCGTAATCGCGTTTTCAAACGCTTCCTTGGTCATGATGTCGCCGGGTTTAATATCTTTTTTCAGTAATTCTAAAACCGCCGCGCCTGCGCGTTCACAATCTTTTTGTTTATCTTCTGAAATTGCCGCTTGTGCGGAACTGTTCGGTAAACTCATGCCTAAAGCTTCAATCGCCGATGCCATTGTATTAGCTGTGTACATACCGCCACATGAACCTGCTCCAGGAATGGCTTTGGCTTCAATTGCTGCCAGTTCTGCATCATCAATTTTGTTGTTGGCTCTCGCGCCTACCGCTTCAAATACCGATACCACGTCGAGTTTTTTGTTGTTATGGCAACCTGACAAAATAGTGCCGCCATAAACGAAGATAGCAGGACGGTTTAAACGCGAAATAGCAATCATGCAACCAGGCATATTTTTATCACAGCCACCAATAGCGACCACTCCGTCAAAGCCTTGGCAACCGACCACTGTTTCAATGGAATCAGCAATGACTTCGCGTGACACCAGCGAGTATTTCATGCCTTCGGTACCCATCGAGATACCGTCAGAAATGGTGATGGTGTTGAAAATAACCGCTTTACCGTTGGCTTGATTAACACCAACTGCCGCTTGATCTGCCAGTTTGTTGATGTGCATATTGCAAGGGGTCACCATGCTCCACGTCGAGGCGATACCTATTTGCGGTTTTTTAAAATCGTCGTTGCTAAAACCGACCGCGTGCAACATGGCGCGGCTGGGTGCGCGTTCCATGCCGTCTACGACTAAAGAGGAAAAGGTGCGGGTGTTGTGATCGTCTGTGTGGGACATGATGTGTTCTCGTGAATTAATATGGGGTAGGGTGGGGCAGGCTTTTCTGCCCACCTTCTATCGCTTATTTATGGTGGGCAAAAAATCCTGCCCATCCTACATTGGTTTAATAAGTATCCCAGCCACTTTTACGTCGCCAGCTAATTTTGGGCAAAACAAAACCCAAGAAAATACCGATAATAACCAGCGCACCGCCGTATATTAGCCAGTCTCGTTGGGTGGTGTCGCTTAGTATCTTATTATCTAGTTCAAGTTGTTCCAATTTCTGCCTGTTTTTAACTACTTGCTCTTGTAGCTCATCACGGTTTTTTTCGATTTGTTTAGCATTTTTTGCGGTGATTTTTAGCTCGCCCAGTTCACGACTTAGTTGATCGCGTTCAGTTGCTAAGGTTTTTTCTAAAGGCGTATCTGGGGTACTCGCCTTTTGTGCGACTTCTAATTGCCCTTTCAGAGTGCTGATTTCATTTTGTAATAGCACCAGATTTTTACTAGCAGTATCTTTAGGGTCTTGCTCAGGCGGTTCTTTTTTGGTGTATTTGGTTCTAATGAAACCTTCAGTACCATCAATCAGGCGAATCTTAACAAAACCATTTTTTGGTTCACCAACAACGGTAACTGACGTTCCAGTGGACAACACTTTTATTAATGGACCATAGCTGTTGGGTGCACCTCTTAAAGCCAAATTGGTATCATCAGCAATATAAAGAATATCTGCGTGTGCTGAACCAAACGCAATAACTAAGATAAAAAACGAAAGATATATTTTTTTCACTGGTTTCTCTGGGTAATGAACGATTGGTCGCTATAGTAGCGTTATTTTTTTGGATAGCAAAAATTCTAATAAGGCTTTTTGTGCGTGAAGTCGATTTTCTGCTTCTGGAAAAATGACGCTTTGTGCGCCGTCAATGACATCGCTACTGACTTCTTCACCACGATGTGCAGGTAAGCAGTGCATAAATAGCGCGTCTTTATTAGCAACTTGCATCACTTCGGCATTAACTTGATAGTCTTTAAAAACGATTTCACGTTGTTTTTGTTCGTCTTCCTGCCCCATGCTTGCCCACACATCAGTGACAATTAAGTCAGACTGCTGAGCGGCGGCTATGGTCGTGTCAAAAAACTTAACTCGCTCACCTGCGGCTTTGACAATGTCAGCATCGGGCATATAACCTGCTGGGCTAGCAATGTGCAGGGTAAAGTCCAGTACAGTTGCGGCATGGATGTAGGAATGACACATATTATTGCCATCACCCACCCATGTTACCGTTTTGCCTTTAATATCGCCGCGTAATTCAAAATAGGTTTGCATATCAGCGAGTAGCTGACAAGGATGCTGCTCATCGGTTAAGCCGTTAATCACAGGCACGCTGGAATATTTTGCAAAGGTAGTGACAGTTTCATGTTTATCGGTTCTGAGCATAATGCAATCGACCATGCTGGAAATCACCTTGGCACTGTCATGTAACGATTCACCACGTCCTAATTGAGTGTCTCTAGGCGATAAAAATAACGCGTTACCACCAAAATGGCTCATACCCGCTTCAAAAGAAATACGGGTGCGGGTAGATGATTTTTCAAAAATCATCGCTAACACTCGACCTTTTAGCGGTTGGTAATTCGGATCACGGTTATTTTTAAGTTCAATAGCGCGGTGAATTAAGCCACGAAATTCGTCGCTGGTTAAATCAAGTAGGCTGATAAAGTGTCTAGGATTCATGATGTTGTTGTGGGTGGTGTACGACTTTGATGAGTGAATTCTTGAATAAGAGTCGCTAGGGTATTTATAAGTGTTTGAATTTGTTTATCATCGATTACTAATGGCGGTAACAAGCGTATGGTTTTTTCATTCGTCACATTAATTAATAAATGTTTTTGTAGGGCAATCGATACTAATTCTGCGCAGGGATGATCGAGTTCAATACCTAGCATCATGCCTTTATAACGTATTTCCATAACATGGGGGTTAGTCTTTAATGTTCTTGTCAAACCTTTGGCGATTTGTTCCCCTTTTTCACAGGCTTGTTCGATTATATTTTCTTCATCCAGTGTTGCCAATACTGCTAATGCAGCACTACAGGCTAACGGATTACCACCGAAAGTCGAACCATGATTTCCTGCGGTTAAAATGCGTGCTGCTTTACCACGCGCTAGACACGCGCCTATCGGTACGCCGTTACCTAGTGCTTTTGCCAGTGTGCAGACATCAGGAATAATATCGTTATGTTGAAAACATAAGAATTTTCCCGTGCGCCCTATGCCTGTTTGAATTTCATCCAGCATCATCAATAAACCGTGTTCATCACATAATGCACGAATTTGATTGAGATAATCAGGAGCTGGAATATTAACGCCGCCTTCACCTTGAATAGGCTCAACCAATATCGCAACAATATTCTTATGTTTAGCAACCGCTTGATGAATGGCAGGAATGTCGTTGTATGGAACGCGTACAAAACCTTCCACCAACGGTTCAAAACCATATTGAACTTTACTGTTACCTGTGGCACTGAGTGTCGCTAGTGTGCGCCCATGAAAACTTTTTTCCATGACAATGATGGCAGGCTTGTCTATACGGCGTTCGTGTCCGTATTTACGCGCTAATTTAATCGCCGCTTCGTTAGCTTCTGCTCCTGAATTACTAAAAAACACGTTATCCATGCCGCTTTTTTCAGTGAGCTGATTTGCCAATTGTTCTTGTAATGCAACACCGTATAAATTAGACGTGTGTAATAATTTCGCGCTTTGTTCGCAAATCGCTTGATGCACCGCAGGATGAGCATGACCCAAATTACAAACGGCAATACCTGATAAGGCATCCAAATAACGGTCGTTATGGTCATCCCATAACCACGCACCTTCACCGCGCACAAAAGTCACGGGTAAACGTTGGTAGGTCGGCATAATATGGCTAGTCATAACAATCACCTGTGAATGAAAAATAAAAAGAAGACAACACAACGCTTGCCTGATAAAAAAACCCTTGATTATAGGTTTGTTGTGAGTTACAGGCAAGCGTTGGATTGCAAGAGTTTAGCCTAGCTTTATGCCTGCAAAAAAACCAACTGATGCACTCACACCCTTGCTAGTGATACTGGATAATCTTGCTACTAAAAAATGACTGGATGATTTTGCTGCATCGGTTGCAACATCGGCAGCGTGTTGTAAGCCTGCATCATTGATTTGTACAACACCGTAGTATTCGCTGACAAACAGCAATACGATAGCTGCACCGCCAATAAATAAGGCGGTTCGTAGCATTTTTTTGGCAAAATAACCCACTGCCATGCCAATGATAAAAGGCGCACCGACACTGGTTAGCAAAAAAGCTGAGGAAAAAATATCGGTAGAGGGTGCAACATTGATTGCATTGTTATTCATAGATTTACGGATTCTCGTGGTAGTGATTAGGCAGATAGTTAAGGGTAATTTTTAAATATCTTGCACACATAAATAATTTTGTAATGCTTATTATGCTATAAAACTGGTTTTGACTAACAACGGGTTTAATAAACTAGGCACATTATGGATAGCAGTGGATATAATTTTGACCCAAACTATGGTTATTCGTTATCGCAGTTACTAGCGGTAACAACACCTAAAGAACCCCAAAACTTCGATGCTTTTTGGCAAGCTCGTTATCAAAAAGCTATGACAATTAATCCCCAAGCGCAGACCAAAATTATCAGTGAAAATGATCGAGGGTGGCGCGTGCTTGAGATTAACTATACCTCTACCGATAACGTTCCTATTCGTGGCTGGTTATTATTGCCTATCACAGGGGTGATTAAGCGCGGTTTTGTTATTGGTCATGGTTATGGCGGGCGTGATGCCCCTGATTTTCATTTGCCATTTACCGATGCCGCCTTGTTGTTTCCCTGTTTTCGTGGTTTAGGGTGGAGTACGCAGCCCACTATCTCTTCCGAACCCTATTGGCACGTTCTACATAATATTAATCAAGTTGATCGATATATTTTAGGGGGGTGTGTTGAAGACCTGTGGCTAGGTGTTAGTGCTTTATTACAATTATTTCCACATTTAGCGGGGCATTTAGGCTATTTAGGCATTAGTTTTTCGGGAGGTATTGGTGCATTAGCGTTGCCTTGGGAACAGCGTATTGCCCGCGCTCATCTTAATATACCTACCTTTGGGCATCATCCATTGCGCTTAAGATTACCTACGCTAGGCAGTACCGACAGCCTACAGCGGTTTTATAAAACTTATAAGAAACAATCCCTTAAAGTTTTGCGTTATTACGACGCAGCATTGGCAGCGAAGCGAATTACTATACCGATACATTGCGCTTGCGCTGTGTTTGATCCATTCGTTGCTCCACCCGCGCAGTTTGCTATCTACAATGCCTTGCCAGCCACAAAAGAGCTGTTTGTGTTAATGGCAGGACATCATCAATACCCTGAACAAAAGCAGCAAGAGCAAGAACTTATTGCTGAATTGGATGCTTTTTTTGCACCGCTAAGTAACTAACTTTATAAGCTAAGAGACTGATAATTAAATGAATCGAGAATATCACAAATGGTGGAGCGAAAGATTACAACGCAATATGGAATTATTGGTATTCGGTCATGCGGGGGCAAAAGTTTTGGTTTTTCCGACGCGCAGAAGTCGGTTTTATGAGTACGAAAATATAGGTATGGTAAATGCCTTAAAGGAAAAAATAGAACAAGGTCATCTTCAGTTGTATTGTGTGGATAGCATTGACAATGAAAGTTTTTATTGTAGTTGGGCGCATCCATCGGGGCGTATTCAACGCCATATCGCCTTTGAATCCTACATTTTGAACGAAGTGTTTCCCTTTATGGCTAACAAGAATCCGCATGATTGTGTGATTGCGCATGGCTCAAGTCTGGGAGCGTTTCATGCGGTCAATATTGTCTTGCGTCATCCGCATTTGTTTAAAAAATTGGTCGCCTTTTCAGGGCGTTATGATCTTACTCTCGCTGTTGAAAGTTTTCATAATCTGTTAGATGGTTTTTATAACGATGATATTTATTTTCATACCCCTAGTCACTTTTTGCCTAATCTGGACTGCGATTCGCGTTTAAATAGTCTAAGAGCAATGGATATTATATTAACCATCGGTAATGAAGACCCGTTTTTGCATAATAACCAGCAATTAAGTTCAATTCTGCACAGTAAGGGCATTGATCATCAATTATTTATATGGAATGGCAGAGCGCATAGTGCTAAGCACTGGCGACAAATGGCGGCAATCTATATTTAAAACCAATTCATTCATTAAAATCATCTCCTGTTATCATTCAACCCATCCACTTTTGCGCAATCAATTCCTAGTTGTAATACAATACCCTAGGTTTGCTGAGTGCAAATTATCGCTATTTATAATAATGACAAGAGGAGGAGCTGTTAATGTGTTGGAGTGGAGAAGCGTCTGGGGTGTTGGCTGTGGTTGGCTTAAGTACCGCAGCTTATGTGGCTTTAAAGGGAGAGTCTAAGGAACTTTGGATTCCGTTGACTTATTTTGCCTTAATGGAATTGTTGCAGGCATTCACCTATGTTTATATCGATTTATGCGACAATCCCAATAATCAGATACTCACGCTGTTTGGGTATCTGCACGTCGCCTTTCAGCCGTTTTTCGTCAATATGGTGGCGATGTATTTCATTCCTGAGAGCGTCAAATTAAAAATTCGTACTTATGTTTATACCATCTGCGCTATCGGTACGGTGGCAATGATGGTGAAAATGTATCCATTTGCGTGGGCAGGAACCTGTGTTATCGGCACCGAAGGTTTTTGTGGTCCTAGTATCTGTTCAACCTCTGGCTTGTGGCATATCGCTTGGCAAATGCCGTTGAATGGATTGATGTCTCATCCTGTAGAATGGCTGTTCGGTTTTAATTGGGGCTTACACGCGTTTACTTATATTCTAGTGGCGTTTTATATGCCGCTGATGTACGGCTCATACCGTTTTGTCGGTTTTCATTATTTAATTGGTCCGTGGATTTCCGATGTAACCACTGATGATCCTAACGAGTACGCTGCTGTTTGGTGTTTGTTTTCTATTGCCTTATGCGTTTCGGTGATTAAAACCCCGATTAGAAAATATTTACACGTTAAAAAATGGCCGTTTTATCACACGACTATCAGTGATTCACTGTAAAACCGTAGGTTGGGTTAGGCGATAGCGTAACCCAACATTTACCTCGACAAACTCACAGCTAACTTAAGCTATAGTGAAGTAATGACATAACTGAATACGTTCTTTATACTTGGCAAACAAATTCTTTAATCAGGAACTAACATGGAAAAACAATTTATTTTACACATGCTAACCACTGCCAAAAATTTAAGCCCTTTTGATGTCAATATGGCATTGGATGCAGGCTGGGTTTCAGCATTAGCTTATACCAATGTTGAACCTAGCGAAGTGCAAGGTTTAGTGCAAGATGCAATTTTTTCGCGTAGTGCCAAAAATTTAAGACGCACGGGGATTTTTATCGGCGGGCGTGATACCAAGCAAGCAATGGATATGTTAAAAATTGCTAAACGATCTATGATTCCACCGTTTGAAGTCTCAGTATTTGCTGATCCTAGCGGTGCATTTACCACCGCAGCGAGTATGGTAGCGGCGGTAGAGTATGAATTAGTCACTAAATTTAATACCACGTTGGTAGGAAAAAATATTCTCGCGTTGGGCGGTACTGGCCCAGTGGGTCAAGTGGCAGCCGTCATTGCCGCACAAGCAGGGGCTAATGTGCGAATCATTGGTCGTCAACTCGATAGAGCGCAAAATATTGCTGACTTATGTAACAACGAATTTGGCGAGGGCAAAATCAACATTACTGCGGGCGCAGATGCTGATAAAGCCGAGTACATTAAAACTGCTGACGTAGTATTTGCCACAGGCGCGGCAGGCATTGAATTATTAAGCGCGGTATTAATTGCTTCTGCCTCACAATTGAAAGTCGCCGCAGATGTCAATGCTGTACCCCCTGCTGGGATTGCAGGTGTCAATGCGTTTCATAATGGCACGCCTATTGAAGGCTCTAATAGTGGGGCGGTCGGTATCGGCGCGTTAGCCATTGGTAATGTAAAATATCAAGCGCAAAGCCTATTGTTAAAACAAATGATCAACAGTGATAAGCCTGTTTATTTACATTTTGAACACGCATTTTCGGTTGCCAGAGACTACATTAAAGCAAAATATTGAGCTTTTAATTTATGCTTCCCCGTACTTAACACAGAGGAATTATCATGAAAAAACGCAGTATTCTGCACATGCTAGACCCCATGCCCAACAACAGTCCATTTGACATTAATATGGCAATGGATGCAGGGTTTGACGTATTGATGCCTTATAGCAACGTCAAACTAGACAGTGTTTATGGCTTAACGCAGGATGCGATTTTTTCACGCGGCCCTAGTGGCGTTAAACTCACGGGGATTTTTATCGGCGGGCGTGACTTAGCCTTGGCAATGGATATGCTGACCACTTGCCATCAGGCGATGGTGCCACCGTTTGAAGTTTCAGTATTTGCTGATCCTAGCGGCGCGTTTACCACTGCTGCCGCGTTAGTGGCGTGTGTGGAAAAAGAATTAAAAATCAAACATGGAAAAGAACTCAGAGATTGCACTGCCTTAGTGTTTGGAGGCACGGGACCAGTCGGACTTGCCACGGGCATTATTGCGTCTTTGGCAGGTGCAGACACTGCATTAGTCGATCATCTATCCATAAATACCGCTCAAGACGTGGCGAATGCGTATAACCGTCGTTTCAGTAGCACACTCAAAGCCGCTGTTGCCAGCAATGATGCTGAAAAAGCCAAAGTGTGTGCCAATGCCGATATTATCTTTTGTGCCGCTAAAGCAGGTATTCAGGTATTAAATGCCACAGTGTTAAAATCGGCTACACAATTAAAAGTTGCGGGGGATGTCAATGCCGTACCGCCTATGGGCATAGAGGGTATTAAGCGTAATGATCTGGGCGTACCATTAATTCATGCAATTAATGCGACAAACGCGGTTGGTGTTGGCGCGTTAGCAGTGGGAAATGTCAAATATCAGCTACAACATGAAATGCTAAAACTGATGCTGACAACCGACAAACCGTTGTATCTGGATTTTCGACAAGCGTTTGATAAAGCGAGAGAATTAGTTTAACGACTTGTCTACGAAAAGCACGAAAATAGGATGGACTGGCGCAAGTGAGTATCATCTGTCGCGGTTGATGAACTTAAACCATCCAGTGTATTGAACACATCCAGTGTATTGAACACATCCTGTGACTGGATTCTGGCATCCTTGCTCCCTCACTTTATTGATATATAAACACCCGATGGTCAAGTGCCTGACAATGGCAATTTACAACAAATTAGCTTAACAACACACTCCATTTTAACTTTGAGGAATCATCATGAGTATATTTAGTAGCATCGCTAGCAAACTGGGCTTTGGCAGTGCCGAAGCGGCTGAAGCACCTGAAGCCGCGCCAGATACTGTTGCCGCTGAGGAAAGTGAAAATATCGAACAATCTGCCGTATCGACTCCAGTTGCTGAAATCGCTGTGGTTGATGTCGCTGCCAAACTGGAAGCATTGGCGGCATCTCATGCCGAAAAACTGAACTGGAAAGTTTCGATAGTCGATTTGTTAAAGTTACTGGAACTGGACAGTAGTTTGCATTCGCGTAAAGAATTGGCAGCAGAATTAGGTTGTCCCGATGAAAAAATGGGCGATTCTGCTCACATGAATATGTGGCTACACAAAACTGTCTTGCAAAAACTCGCAGCAAATGGCGGCAATATTCCGCAAGATTTATTGGATTAAATTTGTGTAAACTTTCGAGGCTTTAAAAACCTTGTATGTTACACGCAAAGTAACATAATGATTTTTTATTAGGT
>JBAXNR010000017.1:0-59226 GCA_037133675.1 Methylococcales bacterium | reverse complement strand
CAGGTGCGACAACAGCTAAACCACGCACTGAACTCTCAAAATACATAACCAATTTGATGGTTTGGTGATAAATCATTTGAGTCGATTGATCGTAATTATCGAACAATTGAAACACTGTGTTTTCAGGTGCGGTCGCTTCTCTCTTTTGGTCATTGGAGGGATTACGAAACGCAATGCCGCCACTCAATAACGATGCTAAAGGTCCAGTTCTCACTTTAAAACCATCGGCACCCGCAGATAAATCAATGCCACTGTCTATCCAAAATAAGGTGTCTTTGCGAATAAATTGGTCATAAGGGGCGTTGATAAAAATAGTTAATTTGATGTTATCGGCGTTATCGGCTAATTCATAATTGAGTACTTCGCCTACGGTGATGCCATGAAAGCTAATCGGCGTTCCAGAACGCATAGAGCCGACATTAGTGGCTTCAAGGATAAATTGTCTGCCTTTCTGATTGGTTTTTAATGCAGGTGGTATAGCGACTCCGATAAAATTTCGTTCTTGATTACCTTTTTCAGGTTTAATTGCTATGTAAACACCAGACAGCAAGGTACTCAAACCAGATACACCTCCTAAGCCAACTTGCGGTCTGACTACCCAAAACTGGGTATTCTTTGTTAAATATCCGTAGGTATCTTTATTCATTTGGGCAGTGACTTGAATGGTCGTTAAATCTTTATTAATAGAAATAGCAGAGACTTTGCCAATTTCCACATCCAAGTATTTTATTTTAGTTTTATCAACTTCCAAACCGTCAGCGGTAGAAAAAACGATGGTAATCTCTGGCCCTTTTTCTGATAGGTTTTTATAAATAAGCCAGCCAGTGACTAATAAAGCGCACAAAGGTAATAACCAAATTAACGGTAATTCACGCTTTTTATTGATAACAGCATCAGCCACTTCGAGTGGATCGATCAAATCAGTCATAAGTTTTGTTGGTTATCCCAAAGTAAGCGTGGATCAAAATTTTCAGCAGCAAACATAGTCAATATCACCACAGCAGCAAAGGCAGTTGCCGCAGGCCCTGCAATAATCTGTACGCCGTTAAAATTAACTAAATCGACTAAAATAGAAATCATAAAAATATCCAGCATTGACCATCGCCCAACAAAAACAATAACACGATACATCGCTGTCCAGCGACGCGCATTCACTTCCCAGCGAAAATGCGTACATAGCAAGAGCAGGCTGATGCCTATCAGCTTTGATGACGGCACGATAATACTCGCTACCAATACCAGCAGTCCAATGGGTATCATGTCAGCATCGATTAATTCAACAATACCGCCCGCAATGGTGCTAGGTTCGCCCGCGCCGAATTTATTAACTATCATAATGGGGAAAATATTGGCGGGAATATACAGTAAAAAACTACTGAGTAATAAGGCGGTGGTACGTTGCAAACTATGAGGGTGTCGTGCGTGTAGGTGACTGTCACAACGCGGACAAGAGGGTGGTTGATTAACCATTTTTACCAAGTAGCCACAGTCGTGGCAGCGGATAAAACCTTGGCTTAGTGCATTCGCTTTAGCTTGCATTGTTGTCTCTGTTACTCAATTGATGAATGCGTTGCCAGAATAGATTATTATCCAGATTGCCAGTTAGCAGGGTTGTTATGACAATTAACGCGATAAACGCATAAAGACCCCAGCCGAATTCGAGTTTAGCCAGTGACATGAGCTTAACGCAAGCCACAATAATACTCAGCATATAAACCTCCAGCATTACCCATTCATCTAAATGGTGCATCCAGCGCATCCAGTGTGCTAGATAACGATTAGGATAATTAAAATAAAGATGACCACTGATGAGTAACGATAAAATAATATGCACTAGCGGAAACAAAATGCTTGCCAAAAATACTACGGCAGCAACTGCCACCATTCCATTGTTAAATAAAGCAACAACGCCAGAATATAATACCCCTGTGTTAGCATTACCCATCATTGTTATGCCCACCATAGGCAATAAATTGGCAGGAAAAAATAATATCAACCCCGCAATGGACAGCGCAAAAGTGCGTTCAACACTTCGCTTACTTGGGCGTGACAGTAACAGACCGCAACGTGGACAATGGGCTTTTTCACCAACACTAGCCGTATTGGGATTGAGTAATAAATCACACTCAGGGCAAGCATCGTAGTGGATGATATTCATTTTTTTAGTGAATGACCGCGATAAATCGTATTTTTTCTGGCATTTTATGATGATAGGAATAGGCGGGCAACTAAAAACCTGTAATTTCAACATAATTACAGATTTAACCCACTAGCCTCTGCATATTCGCTATTTTTGTCCTTAACTTAATGGCAGTGAGTGTCTGAATCGGGTTATAGTATCATTGTGAAAAAAGATTGAATTAATTTATTCTATCCCCATATAACCCCGAACGTTAACTTACAAGAGGGCTTTACCATGATGCGTATTTTGCTTTTTTTGGCGACTAACATCGCCATAATGATTGTTATCAGTATTGTTTTCAGCGTCTTAGGCTTAAGCGGCACTTTAGATGCACAAGGTGTTGATCTCAATCTCAGTGCTTTATTAGTGATGTCGGCTGTGATTGGCATGACAGGTTCATTTATTTCGTTAGCCATGTCTAAATGGTCAGCCAAAAGGGCGATGGGAGTTCAGGTGATTGAACAACCCCAAGACCAAACCGAACGCTGGTTAATTGAGGTAGTCACTAGACAAGCACAACGGCTAGGGATTGGTATGCCCGAAGTGGGTATTTTTAACGCCCCAGAACCCAATGCTTTTGCCACAGGTATGACTAAAAATAGTTCCTTAGTTGCCATTAGCACGGGTCTATTACAAAGCATGAATGCCGATGAAGTCGAGGCGGTTATCGGTCATGAAATGACTCATGTTGCCAACGGCGATATGGTAACGATGACATTAATGCAGGGTGTGTTGAATACTTTTGTGTATTTTTTCGCCACGGTGATTGGTCATGTCGTGGATCGCACGGTGTTTAAAACTGAGCGTGGTGCTGGTCCTGCGTATTACATTGTGCAAATGGTGGCGCAAATCGTGTTGGGAATTTTGGCATCAATGCTGGTAATGTGGTTTTCTCGTTACCGTGAATTTAAAGCCGATGCAGGTGGGGCGAATTTAGCAGGACGGCAAAAAATGATCAGTGCCTTACGCGCTTTACAACGCACTCAAGAAGCTCCTCCCTTATCAGGCTCATTAGCCGCATTTGGTATTAGTGGCGGTGGCGGTATGATGCGTTTATTTATGAGCCATCCCCCATTAGAAGAGCGCATTACTGCTTTACAAAATCTTCGTTAATTCATCACATATAAGACCTGTCAGGTTTTAAAAATCTAACTGGTCTATAGCAAATCACCCTAAGGATTTCCAATGAAAAAAATATTATGTTTAGCTATGTTGCTAGTTGCGACTAATAGTTATGCGGCTGATGCTAAACAAGCTAAAAATGAATGGCAAAACACCACCATTTCAGAAGCGACCATCGCCAAAATTCAAGCGGCTAAGTTCGAGTATAAAAAATGTGTTAGTGACGAAATGCAAAAGTCAGATTATGCCAAACAAGAAAGTAGACAGGCAACGGAGGTTATCATTAAACAATGTGAATCGGTATTAACAAAAATGCGTGAGGTTTATCTCGCTGAAAAAGTACCCGAAGTGATTGCTGACCGTCATTTAAAACAAATGCGCTTACAAACCACTCGTGATGTTTTACAAAATATGATGTATGCCGAAGCTGCGCGTTCATCAGGTCAATCCAAATAAACAACGAGTTCATTCCATGGAACATTATACAATTGATTTATCCTTACAGCCGACCACCTTTGATTTATGGCATATTTGTCTTGCGGGTACGGTGGTTTTATTAGCCCTGATGTTGATTGTCTTATTGCTGGGCATGGTGATTGCTTTAAGTCGCCGTAAATCTGAAACGATACAACAACCGCTCGAACCTATTGTCAAAATTGTCGAAGTCGAAAAAATCATTGAAGTTGAAAAACTGGTACAAGCTCCAAAGCCTGAACCTGTGGTGTTAAAAGAAGCCACACCCGATGCAGCGTTGCAATTATTGGGTTTATTACAAAAAGAAGCCCGTTTTATCGATTTTATTGAAGAAGATATTGCCGCTTACAGTGATGCTGATATTGGCATAGCCGCACGAGTAGTACATGAAGGTTGTCGTAAAGCCATTAACGAACATTTCACTTTAGCTGCTGTGCGTAGCGAAGTCGAAGGCAATAAAATCACTTTACAGCAAGGCTTTGATGCTGCAACGGTACGTTTAACGGGGAATATTGTCGGAACTGCACCGTTTACAGGTACGCTGATTCATAAAGGCTGGCAAGTAACCAATGTTCGTTTGCCCAAACTTACCCAAGGACATAATGCCGCGATTATCGCTGCCGCTGAGGTTGAATTATGAGTTTTTTCGATCAAATAAAAAAGCCCAAAGCTAATAAAAACCAAGAAGATGTGGCTGTCACAACACCTGTTGCTGAACAAGAAATGCCTGAACAGATGGGTGAAAATAATGAAGTTGAGATTGTTGATGCAACGCCTATTGTTTTTGAAACGCCAAAGCCAGCAGACGATAGCACTACACCCCCGCATTTTTTTGTCGGTATCGATTTAGGTACAACTCATTGTGTATTGTCCTACGCAAAAGCGAACGGTGACGAAGATGAAGAATTTTCGCAACAAGTCATGGCGATTCCCCAATTGACATCACTAGGCATGGTGGAAGATAAATATCAATTGCCATCTTTTCTGTATCAAGCCCATGAAGCCGAAATTTCCGAAGGTTCAACCGCATTACCGTGGACGAACAAAGCCGATTATTTAGTGGGCGAAGTGGCGCGTAATATGGGTAGCAAAACCCCGATACGCTTAGTATCTAGTGCAAAAAGCTGGTTATGTCATACGGGTATTGATTGCAAAGCTCCCATACTGCCCGCTGATGCACCCGAAGAAATTGAGCGCGTGTCGCCATTTCAAGCCACGACCGCCTACTTGCAACACATCCGTGATGCGTGGCAATATTTACACCCTAACGCGCCTTTGTCGGAACAGGATTTAGTCATTACTGTGCCTGCCTCTTTTGATCCTGCGGCGCGTGAGCTCACCGTAGAAGCAGCGCGTGCAGTGGGGTTACACCAAGCTATTTTGCTAGAAGAACCCCAAGCGGCGGTTTATAGCTGGATAGAAAAAAGCCAAGGCGAATGGCGCAAACAAGCCAAATGTGGCGATGTTATTTTAGTCATCGATGTCGGCGGTGGTACTACCGATTTATCATTAATCGCGGTGACTGAACAAGATGGTAATTTAGAATTGACTCGCGTAGCTGTTGGCGACCATATTTTATTAGGCGGTGATAACATGGATTTGGCACTGGCGTACACCGTCAAAGCCAAAATCGAAAAAGACGGAAAACGCTTGGAAGCGTGGCAACTGCAAGCCTTAACGCATGGTTGTCGTGATGCCAAAGAAAAAATCTTTACCCAAACTGACGTGGATAACATTCCATTAGTGGTAGCCAATCGTGGTTCATCGTTAATTGGTGGTACTTTACGCACTGAATTGACTCGCGACGAAGTCAACCGCGTGTTAATTGAAGGATTTTTACCCAAAGTTGCCGCCAGTGATCGCCCCGTTAGTCGCACGCGTGCGGGCTTAAGAAGTGCGGGTTTGCCTTATGCGCAAGATGCAGGTATTACCCGCCATTTAGCGGCATTTCTTGCTAAGCAGCAACACGCTACCGAAGATTTAAAAGATATTAATCTCCCTGAACACGCGACTTTTCTACATCCTACCGCCGTATTATTCAACGGAGGCGTGTTAAAAGCTGATGCCTTAGCCGAGCGTTTAATGGAGGTGTTGAATTCATGGCTACACGCTGAACACGCCCCAGAAGCGCGACTTTTAGAAGGTGCAGATTTAGACCTAGCGGTAGCAAAAGGTGCGGCGTATTACGGCTTTGTGCGCAAAGGTAAAGGCGTGCGTATTAAAGGCGGTACGGCAGCAGCTTATTATGTCGGCATAGAAAGCGCGATGCCTGCCGTTCCTGGCTTACCACCTGAAATTGAAGCCCTGTGTATTGCACCTTTCGGTATGGAAGAAGGCACACAAAAAGAACTCCCCGATGATGAATTTGGTTTAGTGGTCGGCGAACCTGTACGGTTTCGATTCTTTGCCTCTAATTCCCGCCGTGACGATATAGTCGGGACACGCTTAGATTATTGGATAGATGACGAATTATCAGAGTTAGACGAAATTGAAATTACTCTAGCCGAAGATGGTCGCCGTGCGGGTGAAGTTGTCCCCGTGCATTTACGCGCTGCGGTTACTGAAGTTGGTACGTTGGAATTACACGCCGTATCGCAAAAAGACGGTGGACAATGGAAAATTGAATTTGATGTAAGGGCAGGTGAGTAGTATAGCTTGCTAACAGCCAATAAAATGATTAAAAAACCGTTCGCACTGTGCCTGTCGAAGCCTGTCATGAGCTTGTCGAATGGTGTGTTGTGGTTCGACTGTTCGACAAGCTCACCACGAACGGTATCATTTTATTGTGCGTTAGCTCTAGCACCCACCTTTGTGTATTGCCCGTTGTTTTTGCCAAACTTAATGTATTATTGGCGTTAAGTTTGGTTGTTAAGTAACATACGGCACATTTCCACTCAGCCTATTGTTTTGTTTTATGGATTACACCTTACCGCGTTGGCTTAAAACATATTCTATAGGCACATTATGACTGGTAAAATAATAGCCAGCTTAATAATTGGATATTTAATGTGTAGCAGTGTTAGTTATGCTGTTACCAAAACAAGTAGTCATAAATCAGGGTCGCAACATAAACAAAAACGCTTAAAAATAACGCCTATTACCAATGAAGACGGTGTGTGGACAGTCAATGCCGAATCGGGTATATATCGTGTGGGTACTTACGAGAATATAAGCGTGGGCTATTCAACAAATAATGGCTGGGATTTTAATTTATCGTTAATTAATATCCAAATATTAGGGGCTAATAAACTATTTCAAGGCGATATATTTTTTAACATAGCCAAAACATTTTCTATTAATAAAGGCTTATCTATAACGGTAGGTTCGCAGAACGGATTTGCTGCTGTGAATCAGCATCCACGATTATGGTATAACTATGATTATGTAGATACTCGATATAATGCCACACCTTGGCTGTCATTACATGGTGGTGTTTATGTTGCTAATGCAGAATTAACAGGCACAGTCCGTCAAGTAGGTTATATAACAGGGACTGAAATTATTTTTATTCCCCATAAACTATCATTGCAACTGGATTATGTTAGTGGGCATCAAGCTTTATCGGGTGCAACGGCTAATATAGTAGTCACTATAACACCACGATTCCAAACTTATATTGGTGTATATGTCCCTGAACAAAATAGTGGCAACGAATTTGCGGGTATTATAGGATTTAATTTAGCAACTAAAAACTTTTAGCTCGGCTATTAGTTGAGTTGATTAAAATATTTATCCAATAGTTGTTAGCAAAAAGTCTGCGTGTATAAGTCAATCAATCTTCCGATGCTTATTCATACAGTCGAGCTTATGTCATGAACTTGCAGTAATGTGCCGAACATATCATGCAATTTTCTTTAGTCTCAATCAGATAATTTACTCAACTAGACACAGCACCATGAATCATATCGCTTTAAAAATGTTAATGGGTGATACAGGCAAATACGTTGGTATTGTCATGGGGCTAACCTTTGCCTCGCTGATTATGACCCAACAACCTGCGATTTTTCTTGGGATAATGGCGCGTACTTACAGTTTTATTTCTGATACGGGTTTGCCTGATATTTGGGTGATGGATGAGAAAGTCCAATTTATCGATGACATCAAGCCCTTGCAAGATACCGAGTTGTATCGAGTACGCGGCATTTCAGGTGTTGGGTGGGCGATGCCGATGTACAAAGGCTTGTTAAAAGCTCGCTTAGCCAATGGTATGTTTCAAACCTGTAACGTAGTCGGTTTAGATGACACCACTCTAATCGGTGGACCTCCAATTATGTTAGAGGGTAAAATCAGCGATTTACGCCGCAGCGATAGCGTGATTATTGATGTTGATGGTGCGAAAGAAAAACTCGGTAAACCCGCATTGACTCCAAACGGTACACCAGTGCCACTAAAAATAGGTGATAGCTTAGAGCTTAATGACCACCGTGCTATTGTGGTCGGTATTGCTAAAGTTACTCGCACATTTCAATCCCAACCTGTGATTTATACCACTTATTCTCGCGCTAAAAGCTATGCACCCAGAGAGCGCAAGCTGTTATCGTTTGTGCTGGTCAAAGCCGCACAAGGGCAGAATTTGCATGAACTCACCCGTCGTATTCGAGAAAAAACGGGCTTAGCCGCTTATACACGAAACGAATTTATAGAATTAACCTATAACTATTTCATGAAAAATACAGGGATTCCCATCAATTTTGGTATGTCAGTGTTATTGGGTTTTATTGTCGGTGCAGCAATTGCGGGACAAACTTTTTATAATTTCACCCTAGAAAATATTCGCCAATTTGGAGTATTAAAAGCAATGGGGACGAGCAACTGGACATTATTACGGATGATTTTATTACAAGCGGTGTTAGTCGGTAGTATCGGTTACGGTATGGGCGTGGGTTTAACGGCGTTGTTTGGCTATGCGATGCGTCATTCGATTTTGGCGTTTAAATTTCCTTGGCAACTGTTGTTATTTAGCGGTGTGGGCGTTAGTTTGATTTGCATGATTGCTGCATTAATCAGCATTATCAAGGTTATCCGTTTAGAGCCAGCCATCGTGTTTAAGAGTTAACTATGGTAGCGGCGGTTCGTTGTGAAAAACTGGTAAAAATCTATGATACGGGCGGTCAAAAAGTCATCGCCTTAAACGGTATAGACCTGAGCATTAATTTAGGCGAATTAATGATGTTAGTTGGGCCTTCGGGCTGTGGTAAAACCACCTTAATTTCTGTGATTGCAGGTATTTTGGATCAAGATTCTGGCGTGTGTGAATTATTCGGCGAAAACGTCAACGCCATGCGTAGTAAAGATAAATTACAATTTCGAGCGCGACATATTGGTTTTGTGTTTCAAGCATTTAATTTATTGCCATCACTCAATGCCGCTGAAAATGTGTCTATTCCACTGCTTATTAATGGCGTAAAACGTGCCGAAGCCGAGCGGTTAGCCATTAAGGTGCTGGAACAAGTCGGCTTAGGGGATCGCTGGAAATCTTTCCCTTCACAACTTTCTGGCGGACAACAACAACGGGTTGCTATTGCCCGCGCTCTTGTTCACAGCCCGCGTTTGATCGTTTGTGATGAACCAACCAGCGCGTTAGATCATGTTAGCGGACATAATGTGATGAGTTTACTCAAAGAGGTCGCCTTACACCAAGACCGCGCTTTAGTCATCGTTACTCACGATGCACGGATTTTTGAATTCGCCGACCGCATAGCCCAGATGGATGATGGTCATGTGGTTAAGGTAACATGAGGGCTAATTTTGAACAGTCATAGTCAATAAGTAGGGACATAAAAGTTTTGGAGTGCAAATGACAAATAAATTTACCTCGCTTTAGTCTTTGCAAAATATTCATTTTTAGATATTGTACAATCAAACCCGTCATTCTGGCAGGGATGCCAGAATCCAGTGCCACGGATGGTAACTGCATGATTATAAATAATTATTGTGCAGTACCCAGTTTCACATCCTTGTGACTGGATTCCAGCATCCATGCTGGAATGACGGTATTTTTAGCCATTTGGTCGCTGTAACTGAATACTTTCACAGTCCCTTAAGCTTCTCACTTAACACTCAATTATCGTTAGTTCGCAAATTATGAATATAAATTTTATTACCAAGGCTTTGTTTTTCATAGGCTTAATTTTTTTACCGTGTACCGTGCTGAGTAATCCCATAGAGCAGCAAAGAATGGATTTTTTGTCGGCAGAGCAGGCGATAAATCAGGGTAATGACGCTGTTTTTTTACAGCTAAGCACAGGCTTGGTTGATTATCCGCTTTATCCTTATTTACAGTATCAATGGTTAACCACTCATTTACTGGATACCGATAAGATACTGGCATTTTTGGCAAATTATTCGGACAGTCGTTACGCGCCGATGTTACGCGCTAAATGGTTGGCTTATCTGGCGGGTCAACAACGGTGGCGTGAATTTATTCAAAATTATCAAGCCAGTGACAATACCGCGTTGGAATGTCAGTTTCAGTGGGCAAGTTATCAAACAGGCAATATCCCACAGGCATTAAATGAAGCTAAACGCTTGTGGGTAACAGGCGAGACCTTGCCCAAAGAATGTGATTCGCTGCTAATCGCTTTGCTGGCATCGCCATTAATGACCCCCGAACTTATGTGGCAGCGTTTTGAGTTGGCGTTAACAAAAGACAATGTAGCATTGGCAACTCACATTCAACATTTGATGAATCAAGATGCTCAAAGCGTTGCTAGTAGTTGGTTGCAAATTCATAACAACCCTGCGCTAGTTATGCAGAGTAACTTTTGGCAGCCGTCTATGGGGGCGTTATTCGCACACGGTGTCCTGAGACTTGCTAAATCAGAGTTGGATATGGCGATTGCCGCGTGGGATAGCAATAAGGCAACATTTAATCCAAGCAATGAACTAAGTCAACAAGTTGAGCATGATCTGGCACTCGCGCTGGCGCGTAAACGTGATTCTCGTGCATTCGAGCGTTTGAATCTGGTGTTAAACCCCGATGAAGATGTCAGGGATTGGAAAGTCAGATCTGCATTGCTAGAACAAAATTGGCAGCACGTTAGTAGTGCGCTGGCAGGTTTAACTAACGCAGAGCAACAACAACCAAAGTGGCAATATTGGCAAGCGCGGTCTTTAGGTCAAATAGGTAATACCATCGCCTCCCAAACTTTGTTTGCCAGCGTGGCACAAGACCGTAGTTTTTATGGGTTTCTCGCCGCTGATACCATCAATAGCCCCTACCAAGCTAACGATAAACCCGTATTATTAGCCAGCAATGACTTAGATGCCTTAGCCAACGAAACTGATTTTAAAGTGGCAAAAGAACTGAGTTTTTTGCATCGGGATCAGGAAGCCAAACGGCAATGGTCTTATGCGGTCAAAAAACTCCCTAAGCAACGACTACTGGTTGCGGCAAAATTGGCGCAAGCATGGCAATGGGATCAAATTGCCATTATGACATTGGTACAAGCGGATTATTGGGATGATTTAGCGTTACGCTTTCCAGTGACTTATTCTAGTCAAGTGATTAGCAATGCCACTGTGCAACAGCTAGAACCCGCGCTGGTGTTTGGCTTAATTCGTCAAGAAAGTATGCTGGATAAAAATGCCGAATCGCCTGTTGGTGCGCGGGGTTTAATGCAGATTATGCCCGAAACAGGTCGGCAAATCGCGGGTAAAATGAATGAGCCTTGGCAATCGGCGAGTAGCTTATTTAATCCAGATACCAACATAAAATATGGCACTTTTTACTATAAACAAATGTTGAATCGCTTTAATGGTAATTTTGCAATGGCAGCAGCGGCTTACAATGCAGGGCCGCACCGTGTCGATAAGTGGTTGCCTAGCGGACAATGGATGCCTGCCGATGTCTGGATAGAAACTATTCCTTTCAAAGAAACACGAAAATATGTCACCTCTGTCCTATCCTATACACTGATTTATTCGCAACGTTTACAACAGAACACCCTAAAAATAAAAAATTTCCTGCCTGATGTGCCATCAGGCTAAAAATTGAGCTGATTTTTTTTTGTGTCTGTTAGATAATACCGCGTTCAATAATAAGAATAATGACTAAGGGTCAGATACGAGTATGGAGAAGCAGCATAGTTTTACGCGCGAAGAATTATTGAAGTCTGGTAGAGGGGAGCTATACGGACCGAAAAATGCGCAATTACCCCTACCCAATATGCTTATGATGGATAGAATTACCCTTATTACCGATGAAGGTGGTACTTACGGTAAGGGTGAAATTATTGCTGAATTGGATATTACTCCCGATTTATGGTTTTTTGATTGTCACTTTCAGGGCGATCCTGTGATGCCAGGTTGCTTGGGCTTGGATGCCATGTGGCAATTAGTCGGTTTTTATTTATGCTGGATGGGAGGACCTGGTAAAGGTCGTGCATTAGGTGTCGGTGAAGTTAAATTTACAGGACAAGTATTACCTACTGCGAAAAAAGTAACCTACCGCGTTAATTTAAAACGTCTCATCATGCGTAAATTAGTTATGGGTATTGCCGATGCAACGATGGAAGTCGATGGCAAAGTGATTTACGAAGCGGCAGATTTGCGGGTAGGTTTATTCACCTCTACAGCCGATTTTTAGGAGCAAAATAAATGAAAAGAGTGGTGGTCACAGGTTTAGGCATTGTTTCTAGCATCGGTAATAACCGCGATGAAGTGGTTGATGCCTTAAAACAAGGTCGCTCAGGCATTAGCTTTGCCGAAGACTATAAAGAACTTGGTTTTCGTAGTCAGGTTCGTGGCGCGATTAATATTGACCTAGACACGTTCATCGATCGAAAAATAAAACGTTTTATGGGTGATGGTGCGGCATTCAATTACATCGCCATGCAGCAAGCCATTGATGACTCTGGTTTAGCCGAATCTGATATTTCTAATTTCAGAACAGGATTAGTGATGGGTTCAGGCGGGCCTTCCACGTCCAATATCGTTGAAGCGGCGGATATTTTACGTTCAAAAGGCGTTAAAAAAGTTGGTCCTTATATGGTGCCACGCACCATGTCCAGCACCAACACCGCTTGCTTGGCAACCCCGTTTAAAATTAAAGGCGTGAATTATTCCATTACCTCCGCCTGTGCCACCAGTGCGCACTGTATTGGTCATGCAATGGAACTGATTCAAATGGGCAAGCAAGACGTAGTATTTGCAGGCGGCGGCGAAGAAGTGCATTGGTCAATGTCGGTATTGTTTGATGCAATGGGTGCAATGTCATCCAAATACAATGATGCCCCCACCACAGCCTCCAGAGCGTATGATGAAACCCGCGACGGTTTTGTTATTTCAGGTGGCGGCGGTGTGTTAGTCATCGAAGAACTGGAACACGCACTAGCTCGCGGCGCGAAAATATATGCTGAACTCACAGGTTACGGCGCGACTTCTGACGGTTATGACATGGTACAACCCTCAGGCGAAGGCGCGGTACGCTGTATGCAGCAGGCAATGGCAACCGTGAACGGTAAAATCGACTACATCAACGCACACGGCACCAGCACCCCAGTGGGTGACACCAAAGAATTACAAGCATTGCGTACCGTCTTCGGTGAAGGCAACGTGCCTTGGGTCAGCTCAACCAAATCATTAACAGGTCACGCCTTAGGTGCGGCAGGTGTCAACGAAGCGATTTATTCGTTATTGATGATGGAAGAAAATTTCCTCAGTGCCTCGGCTAATATCACTCAACTAGACGCAGGTGCGGCAGGTATTCCTATCGTCCGTGAACGTCAAGACAACATCACCCTGAACACCATCATGTCCAATAGCTTTGGTTTCGGTGGCACTAACGCCACGCTGATTTTCCAACGTTATAACGGCTAATTCTCTCTGGCTTGGGTTGCTGTTTTTTCGCAACCCAACACATTGCACGATAAATGTTGGGTTGGAAAAGCACCAACCCAGCCTACGCTGCTTTAACTCATTGATTTTAAAAAAATGGGTGCGTAACATCAGTCAATAATTCTGGAAAATAAATTTATGGAAATCTTATTAAAAAATTGTCCAAACGGATGTAATTCAACGTTACAGCCATCAAAAATTATTGTTGCTGAAGGTGAGTTAAATGAATGTCCAGCCTGTGGACAGTTACTTAGTAGTTGCAGTAAAAGCCACTATGAAAAGTCCAACCAAAATTGGAATAGCGAAGAAGGAACGTGGCCAGCAAAAAAGGATTATGATCGGCTGGTAACGCGAAGAAAAAAAGATATTGATCATATCGCAAAAATATTATCCAAAGACTATTCGGATATTCGAATTTTGGATGTAGGTTGTTCAAATGGATCGTTTGTCTTTATTGCTAATAACTTAGGGCTTCAAGCTGAAGGCGTTGATCCTTCAGAAAAAGCCGTTAATGATGGAATAAAAAGAGGCTTAAAGCTTCATTTAGGCTTATTAAATGAAGTAGGATTTGATGATAATTCATTTGATGCAATAACCCTGCATGAGGTTATTGAACACGTTTCGAACCCCATTGCTTTATTAAATGAATGCGCTCGTATTTTACGACCCAATGGTATCCTTCTTATCGGTTCAGGTAATACCGATAGTTGGACTCGACGCATACGAAAAAACAAATGGGATTTTTTTGATATGAATCATCATGGTGGGCATATTAGTTTCTTTTCTCCGAAATCACTAAAACACTTAGCATTAAAAACTGATTTTAGTGTTGTAAAAGTTATCACACATTCTGTGAAATTTTATGAAAAAGATGAACTTCCTCGCATCTTATACAGAACAATAAAGCTATTTGCAGAAATATTAAATTTGCCCGCTAGGATGTTCAACAAAGGACATCAAATGGAAGTTTATTTAAGGGTAAATAAATAATAATCAGCACGGTAGGATGGGTAGAGCATAGCAAGTAGCCTAGATGGAACGTAGCGCAATAGGATGTGCCGACGATAGGAGGCGCATCATTCGCGTGGATTTTCTCGAACGATGCGCTTCGTACCTCAGCACATCCTATGCACTCTATGATGAGGTTGTGTTCCCATCTCTTTGTGCTAGTAATGCCGATTTGTATTCCAATATTGAAGAGGATGACATCAACAATATTAAAGTAAGTGAAATTAAGACTTATAACATAAAAGGTATTGATATAGTTGTAGAGTCTTTAACCGAATTACGAAATGATTTAGAAAACATACTTTAAATAAAGAGAGGTTATATGTTGCAGTATTTATTAAAGGTAGTTGTTGATTTTCTTAAAAAACCATCAAACCAACGAGCCATTATATACGCTTTAAGACAACCTAGTGTAAGGCAAGGAATTGTAGAAACAGCCGATGATGTTACAGAATCTATCGCTAATTTTTTTGCAAGCATAAGTATAAAAATTGTTCATCGAAAAAATGAAACTCAAGTGATTATAGATGCTTCTGCTAAAATAAATTATTCTGCAAACAATATTAATAGTTCTAAAGTAATACAGGGAGAACATATAACAGATATAACAGTTAATAACCACATAATAATAAATAATTTCAATATTCCATTATTTAATCATTCTAAAGAAGATATAATAAGAATTGAAGAAATACAGCAAGTATTTAACGAAACTCTAAACAGATGTATAAGGGAACAAAACTCAAGCATTGAAATAAAGAATGTGATTAATTCAGATTATAAAGAGTTAAATAAAGAGCTTGTTAAAAAACTATCAAAAATTACTGACTATTCAATGTTGCAAAAAGCATTAGGAACGGAGGATTAACAATGAATGACACAAAAACCTATACCACCTCAAATGTGGCGAACGCTAATATTATTCAAGGTGATGATAATATTTTAACACTTGATAACCACGCAACTAATAATGAACGAGAACTTAAACAAGCTCTAGCTTCCCTGCGGCAAGCTATCGAATCAGACCAAGCATTATCACAAGCTCAACGCCAAGCAGCAGTGAGTGATCTTACTAGCTTCTCTGAAGAATTAAAGAAACCAGCAAGTGAACAAAATATTGAAACAAAAAATCTATTCTGGGGACGACTTACTGAGGTAATGAAGTTTTCAGCCGCGTTAATTACCTTTTCGGCGGCTGTTGCCAAACTCGCTGGATTTGCCTAAAGATTTAATATCTTTGATGGGGAAAAATGATAAATGAGTCGTTAGATAACTTATCTAGGTGGGTTAATATTATTTTAAATGAATCATCGGGACAATCCAAAAGAAAACATTTTTACGAATGTCTCCGTATCTTGTACGATTTCGCCTGCAAAGAAGGTGATAAAGATATATTTGAAATATCAAAAAGACAGTTAAATGTAATAATTAAAGAAGAAGCGAATAATAAATGTATTAATGCTGCAAACCTATGTATTGTAGCAATGTTTGTTTTGGAAAATTCAGAGGCAAATCACTTTTCTTGCGAGAACGATTTTTCAAATGGTTTTATAAATATTTGTAAGACATCATTCCTTCCTTTATATTTAGTTCTAAAACTAATGACACATACAATGTTTTTCTATATTGAAGAACAAAAAGTTGCTAATTGGTACAATGAATATCTTGCTGCTGATATGATTGCTCTAAGTCGAGGGCATACATTGGTTAATTCAAGTCAATTTATTAAAAATATAAAAACCTTGCAAGATAAAATATCGTATTGCCAAAGCTTAGAAAAACGTTAGCTCGTAGGGCGCAATAGGCGATAGTGCAATAGGATGGGCTGAGGCACGAAGCCCATCAATCGCGAATAATGGTCTTTGCACCTTGCAGTTCGATTATGACTCACAAGGAGTATGACCAATGGAAACATTAAATCCTGTTTCTAGCGATATTATTAATCATTACACAACACTGTGTGAAAGTATCCCGCTTTACCCACTACACAATGAGCAAGATTATGATAAAGCGGTTATTATTTTGAATGCGTTATTAGATGCAGGCGGTGCAGATGAAAACCACCTGTTGGCTAGATTAGTCGAAACATTGGGGGTTTTTATTGGTGATTATGAAAATAATCATGCGTTTTAATAAGTTACACCTTTATTCATATCATACAGTTTACTAACATTAGTACGCACAGCGTACCCTACACTAAACCCCATGCAAAAAACTCGTTACCAATTTAACAAACTCCAAAAACGTTTACGTCACACAGTCGGTGATGCGATTGCCGATTACAACATGATAGAAGATGGCGACAAAATCATGGTGTGTTTATCTGGTGGCAAAGATTCGTTTACCATGCTTGATGTGCTAATGAATCTACAAAAAACAGCACCTGTGGATTTTGAACTCATTGCCGTCAACTTAGACCAGAAGCAGCCTAATTTTCCTGAACACGTTCTGCCTGAATATTTGCACTCGCTGGGTGTGCCGTATCATATTATCGAAAAAGATACTTACAGTGTGGTGAAGCGTGTAATTCCCGAAGGGCAGACCACTTGCGGGCTGTGTTCACGGTTACGGCGCGGTACATTGTATGGTTATGCCGAAGCGAATGGCGTGACTAAAATCGCTTTAGGTCATCACCGTGATGATATTTTAGAAACGTTTTTTCTGAATATTTTTTATGGTGGCAAACTCAAAGCCATGCCGCCTAAGTTATTGAGTGATGACAAGAAAAATATCATCATCAGACCGTTGGCGTACACCCGCGAAAAAGACATCGAACGTTTTGCGGCGTTTAAAGATTTCCCGATTATTCCCTGTAACTTATGCGGCTCACAAGAAAATTTGCAACGTCAAGCCATGAAAGTCATGCTAAAAACGTGGGATAAACAATTCCCTGGTCGCTTAGAAACGATTTTTACCAGCTTACAAAATGTCGCTCCTTCGCAATTAGCCGATACTAAATTGTTTGATTTTACGGGCTTGATGCTAGGACGTGAACAAGAGTTCGAGTCAGAGTCTGCTGGTTTAGATATACTAGCGTAATCAGGAGTCCAATAGCTTTAGCTATTGGCTAAAAAACAGCTAACGCTGTTTTACTCCGCTTATTTTAATCAGCACAAGGAACGCTATGACTCCCATTCAGTATATTAACCGCCCCGACCAACTGCCCACGTTGTGTGAGCAAATACAACAAGCGACGTGGATAGCTTTAGACACTGAATTTTTGCGCGAAAAAACCTATTATCCTAAGTTCTGTTTATTACAAATTGCTACGCTTGATTGGGTCGCTTGTGTTGACCCGATTGCTTTACCCGATTTAAGCACCTTGTTTGATGCGATTTATAATCCCGCTATTGTCAAAGTATTTCACTCTTGCCGCCAAGATTTAGAAATTTTTTTCCAAATCACAGGCAAACTCCCAGAGCCAGTTTTTGATACCCAAATCGCCGCGCCGCTGTTAGGTTTTCAAGATAATCCTGGTTATGCCATGCTGGTATCCAGCTTTTTAAATATTAATTTAAGTAAAGCTCATACCCGTGCTGATTGGAGTAAACGCCCTTTAAGCACCGATGAAATCGACTATGCTGCTGATGATGTAATTTATCTTTGTCAGATTTATCAAATCATGACCCAGAAATTAACGGAGCTAGGGCGTATTGATTGGTTAACACAAGACTTTGCTGAACTGAGTGACCCCGCTCATTACCAAGTGCAGCCAGAAAAAGCGTGGCTACGCATTAAAGGGCAAAATAAATTAACAGGCAAACAATTATCCATTATTCAAACCGTCGCTGAGTGGCGTGAAAAAACCGCTCAAGCCGAAGATAGACCAAAAAATTGGCTATTGCGTGATGAGTTACTGTTTGATATAGCAAAACTACAACCTGAAACGGTTACTGATTTAGCGACAGTACGCGGTATCAATGAACGCGCAGTGCAGCGTTATGGCAAAGAATTGTGTCAATTAATAACCATTGCTAAAAATCGCCCCCCCATCGCACTAACGATTAAAGACCGCCCTGCTAAAAAGACTCAGCAACAAGAGGCGATATTGGACATTCTAACGGCTTTGGTCCGAATAAGAGCGGAAGAAAATGAATTAAACCCCACTATTCTCGCCTCACGCAAAGACCTAGAAGCCTTGTTATTTAACGGTGATGATGAATGCCCATTGCTCCACGGCTGGCGATACGCTATGGCAGGACGTGAGTTAGTCGGCTTGTTGAAAGGTGAGTTATTACTGGGGATTGAAGCAAATCACTTGTCGATTATTGCTAATAGTTAAGTAGGTTGATTTGTTGCTTTTTGGCAATCCAATCTGGTTTAGTAGGTCAGAAACATCCAAGCGTAGCGCAGGGTGGGTGTTTCTGATAACTCTGCATTTTGTCGGAAACGCCCATTTTCGCTTTCGCTCAAACAGGCTTATTCCGCCCTACATGGCTACATAAATTATAACGCTTTTACTTTTTCCAACACCGCCAACGCATGACCATCGGGTACTACACCATATTCCACATCAGCTAATACGCCTTGCTTGTCGATAATAAAGGTAGAGCGTAAAACCGCCATACTTTTAACGCCTTCCTTTTCGCGCTCACGCCATACTTTATACAATTCACACAGTTCGCCACTGGTATCGGCTAATAACTCCAGTTTTAAGCCATATTTGTTGATAAATTCACGGTGACTGGCGCAAGAATCTTTGCTGACCCCGATAATAACCGTATCTAACTGGACAAATTGTTCGGCGTATTGGGTAAATTGGTTGGCTTCAATAGTACAACCAGGGGTATCGTCTTTAGGATAAAAATAGAGAACGACATTTTTTTTACCCGCATAATCTGACAAGCTAATCGGTACATCATTTTGGTTTGGTGAGGTAAACAGCGGTGCAGTGTGTTGTTTTTCTAACATAAAATCCTCCAGTTTGTTGGTGAATCCGTCTACACAGACGGCACAGTTAGCATCATAGTGAGCAAGGTCTTGAAAGTCCAGCGATTAGCGAGCATTCATTTTTATGATTTCTGTGATCAGTAACACACTAAATTAGTTAAGTGATACCAATAAAGTTGCCATTAAGGCTAGTTTAAGACTTGCTACGTTAGAATTAACTCAGGTTGAGGGTAAAAACCACTGCCTTTAAAAGGACTATAACAAGATAAAGCACTGTGGATGATTGTCGTTTTTAGATAACCACAGGGCTTTGTACGAAATAACTGACAACCAGTTATTGACGAGCGATTTTAAATAAACAGAGGTTTTACCATGAAAAATAAAGTCAAGTTAGCGATTTCAACGATTGTTTTATGTAGTTCTGTCGCAACAGCCGAAGCATCCAAACACCACTCGATTAGCAGTCATTCTAAGCACCCAGCCACAGCACATAAAACCAGTTCTTCTTCAAAAAGTCATTCAAAACACTCACACACCACGCATTACGCGCTAACAAACCATAGACACAGATTTGATGATGATGTGGCATCAAGCGACTCTCATTCAGGTAGTGCTTCTTTGTACAGTGAACGGCTTCATGGTAGAAAAACCGCAAGTGGTGAACCTTATGATATGTACGCGCTAACTGCTGCACACAAAACGTTGCCGTTGCGCTCTTATGTTGAAGTCACCAATTTACGCAATAATCGTAGCGTGGTTGTTCGCATTAATGATAGAGGTCCTTTTCATAGTAATAAGATGCTGGATCTTTCTTCCGCTGCGGCAGAAAAACTGGGTATTGAAGGCGGTTCTGGAGAAATAAAAATCACGCCTCTGGCTATGAATTAATTTTTATCGACAGGCAAGCCAACAAACATAAAACACGCATGATACAATAACGCCATGTTTTATTGAGTCCACAACTAGAAATGACACTTTTTAAGAGCTTTATCCCGTTTTTATTTTTTTTATTCACTGCCGCCTTTCAGGTAAATGCAGAAACCGCTGAATCCTTAACACCTGCCGCGCCAACTATCGCGGCGAGTGCTTACATTCTACAAGATTTCCACACTGGCAAAGTATTAGCAGAAAACAATGCCGATGCTAAGCTCGCTCCCGCAAGTCTAACCAAGATTATGACGGTTTATGTGGCGTTAAAAGAAATCAGTAAAGGGCATTTACATCTCACAGACCTCGCGACTATCAGCCAACGAGCGCGTGATGCCTCTGGTTCGCGTATGTTTCTTGAAGTCAAACAGCAAGTTAAAGTTGAAGACCTATTAAAAGGTATCATTATTCAATCAGGTAATGATGCTAGTATTGCCTTAGCTGAGCATATCGCTACCCAAGAAAGTACTTTTGCCGATATGATGAATCAACAAGCTGCGCAACTGGGCATGAAAAACACCCATTTCCAAAACAGTGATGGTTTACCTATTGAAAATCACTACACCACCGCGCGTGATTTAACCACGCTCACCAGTGCATTAATCAAGGAGTTTCCCGAATACTATCCTTGGTTTTCACAAAAAGAATTTACCTTCAATAAAATCGTTCAACATAACCGTAATTTATTGCTAGGTCGTGATGAATCAGTTGACGGTGTTAAAACTGGATTTACCGATGATGCGGGTTATTGTTTAGTCGCCTCTTCGTTACGCGAAGGAATGCGCTTGATTTCGGTGGTGATGGGAACGAAAAGTTCCAAAGCCCGCGCAGATGAAAACCAAAAATTATTAAACTACGGCTTTCGGTTTTTTGAATCACATCGTTTGTATGAAGGTAAAAAACCGTTAAAAGACGCAAAATTATGGAAAGGTGCTGACAACACAATACCGCTGGGTTTAGCTGAAGACCTTTATGCTACTATTCCCCGTCGTCATTATGAAGACCTAAAAGCCACGATTGTGGTCGATGAAAAAATTACCGCCCCTGTTAAAGAAGGCGATAAATATGGTTCAGTGAATGTTGAGCTTAAAGGTGAAATAGTCTCGCAAAAAGATTTAATCGCCTTAAAATCGGTAGAAAAAGGCAATATTTTTTACCGTGCCTACGACAGTATTATGATGATGATGGGGAAATCTGATGAAAAATAAAATAGTCTATTTAAATGGTCAATACTTGCCGTTAGACCAAGCACAAATATCAGTCATGGATCGCGGATTTTTATTTGGTGATGGTATTTATGAAGTCATTCCCTGTTATTTTGGCAATTTATTTCATTTTCAAGCCCATTTAGATAGACTTATCGCTAGTCTGGAAGGGATTTGCATGGTTAATCCTTACAGTGCCGAGCAATGGTTGGAGATTTTTAAACCTTTGATGGATGTTAGCAAAAATCAATACATCTATTTGCAGATTACACGCGGTGTTGCACCGAAAAGGGATCATGCGTTTCCAAAAGATACCCTGCCCACTATTTTTGTGATGTGTTCTGATATTGTCCCTTTTGCAGGACTTGAAACAGGGGTAAAAGCTATCACCCTCGATGAAAGTCGCTGGCAGTTTTGCAATATTAAATCCATTAATCTACTAGCTAATATCCTGCTACGCCAACAAGCGGTAGAACAAGAGTGCGCCGAAGCGATTTTAGTTAATCGTGATGGTTTAGTCACCGAAGGCGCGGCGAGTAATGTATTTGCTGTTATTAATGGCGAATTAGTCACGCCACCCAAGTCCAATAGTATTCTAGCGGGTATCACGCGTGATGTGATTTTAGAGCTTGCTGAAAAAAATAATATTCCACACCGTGAAGATAGCATTTCTTTAGATGCGTTAAAAACCGCGACTGAAATTTGGGTCACTAGCTCAACACGCGAAATTATTCCTATCGTTGAATTAGACGGACAACGCGTAGCTGATGGTAAGGTTGGTGCAGTTTGGCACAAGGTAAATAGTATTTTTCAAGCCTATAAACAATCGCTGTTATGAGTGAAGAAGAAACCCTCTTTGAATTTCCTTGTGAATTTCCCATTAAAGCAATGGGCAAAGCAGACGTTGAATTGCCAGTGGTGGTGACAGAAATTGTGCGTCGCCATGTGCTAGAAGTTGACGAAGCCGCGATAAAAACTCGTCATAGCAAAGACGGCAATTTTATTTCCGTGACTGTCATTATCGAAGCCACTAGCAAAAAACAGCTCGATGCCATTTATCAAGATTTAACCGATCATCCCCACGTTTTAATGTCATTGTAGGGTACGCAATGCGTACTTCACGCGACATTATCACTCATGACCTAGGCTTGCAAGACTACACAACCATCTGGCAAGCCATGCAAGACTTCACCCTACAACGCACTGCCGACACGCCCGATGAATTGTGGATAGTCGAACATCCAGCCGTTTATACCCTAGGATTAAACGGCAAGCGTGAACACTTACTCAATACAGGCGACATTCCCGTCATTCATTGTGACCGAGGTGGACAAGTCACTTACCACGGACACGGACAAGTGATTATTTATACCTTGCTGGATATTAAACGCCTCAATATTAATATCCGCCAATTAGTCAGTTTATTAGAACAAACCATGATAGATACCCTAGCCCATTACGGTATCGTAGCCATTGCCAAAGCCGATGCACCAGGTGTTTATGTGCAGGGTAAAAAAATTGGTTCAATTGGTATTCGTATCAAAAACTCATGCAGTTATCACGGCTTAAGTTTCAATAATGATATGGATTTAACGCCATTCAACTACATTAATCCCTGTGGCTACAAAAACCTACAAGTCACCCAATTAGCCGATTTAGGTATAACCATCAGCACTCCAGAACTTGCTGCCTTCATGAGCCAAGTTATCAATACCCACCTGATCTAAAACACATTGAACTTAATAACTTTCTAAGCTGCCTGTGCGGCAGTGAACAGTCACACACACATAGTCCTTCAACTGGGAATTTTCTAAGCTGCCTGTGCGGCAGTGAACGTTACTTTGATTGTGCTGAACAATTGCTGTCATTTCTAAGCTGCCTGTGCGGCAGTGAACTTGTTGTTCAGATTTCGCGCCTTGAATATCAGTTTCTAAGCTGCCTGTGCGGCAGTGAACGATAGCCACTAGCACAATAAGCATACGCGTTATTTCTAAGCTGCCTGTGCGGCAGTGAACCATCGTTTCATCACCAAAACGGTCGTAGTTTTTTTCTAAGCTGCCTGTGCGGCAGTGAACCTAGAGTACCGTTAAATGACAGTACAATAACATTTCTAAGCTGCCTGTGCGGCAGTGAACTTGGCAACCGTTGGAATATTGTTGGCTGATAATTTCTAAGCTGCCTGTGCGGCAGTGAACTAGAACTGGCAGCATTTATTTATGATGAAAGCTTTCTAAGCTGCCTGTGCGGCAGTGAACAACGGCGGGTTGCTGATAATAATGCTAACTCTTTTCTAAGCTGCCTGTGCGGCAGTGAACTAGTTAATAGTGCCAATTGGCACACCACCTAATTTCTAAGCTGCCTGTGCGGCAGTGAACTGCTTGATACGCACGCTTAGCAGAACGCTTTATTTCTAAGCTGCCTGTGCGGCAGTGAACATCTACGTCAAATCCCCATTCATTTTACTTTGTTTCTAAGCTGCCTGTGCGGCAGTGAACGATTACAGGTCGTACCCGTTTGGTCGTGGGACTTTCTAAGCTGCCTGTGCGGCAGTGAACAAAAGTATCAGTATGCCATTCTGATCGCGATGTTTCTAAGCTGCCTGTGCGGCAGTGAACGATATTAAATGCACGGTAACGACTGGCATCATTTTCTAAGCTGCCTGTGCGGCGGTGAACGATGCACCTGTTTTTGGTTTGCCGTCCGTGGCTTTCTAAGCTGCCTGTGCGGCGGTGAACATAACGGCATTAAAAAACGATGATTTACTAACTTTCTAAGCTGCCTGTGCGGCGGTGAACTCCGTCACAGTCTGTAAATGTTTTATACCAACTTTCTAAGCTGCCTGTGCGGCGGTGAACGTTAGCAGGTGACTGTACGGGGTCGTGTGTGCTTTCTAAGCTGCCTGTGCGGCGGTGAACTATGGAACATACTCAAAACACCGTGCATAGGATTTCTAAGCTGCCTGTGCGGCGGTGAACATTGTCGCCCTGCGCTGTTGTGGACTAGGTCATTTCTAAGCTGCCTGTGCGGCGGTGAACTAGGACAGACGGCAAAGAAGCATCTACAGCATTTTCTAAGCTGCCTGTGCGGCGGTGAACCATTCATGCTTTGCATTTTGCCTTACTCGTTCTTTCTAAGCTGCCTGTGCGGCGGTGAACCTTGACCGTCTAACTCCTGATGAAGTTTTCTATTTCTAAGCTGCCTGTGCGGCGGTGAACATTTACTGCATTCGCAATATCAAATTATGAAATTTCTAAGCTGCCTGTGCGGCGGTGAACTTGTCTCCCAGCATCTCACTAAAAACCTTGATTTTCTAAGCTGCCTGTGCGGCGGTGAACTTTTTAGAGTACATACAAATTTTTACGCGGCATTTCTAAGCTGCCTGTGCGGCGGTGAACGAGCAATTGCCACAGCTAACAGCCCCATTACATTTCTAAGCTGCCTGTGCGGCGGTGAACATAGTGTTTGCGGGATATATGCTGTTTGTCTTTTTCTAAGCTGCCTGTGCGGCGGTGAACTTTTTGCATAATGACTTGTTCGTTTTTTGAAATTTCTAAGCTGCCTGTGCGGCGGTGAACCTTTGTTATTGTTGTCGGTGATAAACGGTGCTTTTCTAAGCTGCCTGTGCGGCGGTGAACCTTACCTAGGCAACCACTAGCCCATTGGAAACTTTCTAAGCTGCCTGTGCGGCGGTGAACATATGGTCAAATGGTGATGACCTTGCAAAACATTTCTAAGCTGCCTGTGCGGCGGTGAACAACTTTGATTCCTCAGGCTCTTTAAATGCAAATTTCTAAGCTGCCTGTGCGGCGGTGAACCAACAAATCAGTTTTTGACGATTGATAGCGATTTTCTAAGCTGCCTGTGCGGCGGTGAACAACGCTCTAGCAGGATGATAAGCGCACAGTATTTTCTAAGCTGCCTGTGCGGCGGTGAACCAATGACACAGGGAAAAAGTGTTTATTTTACTTTTCTAAGCTGCCTGTGCGGCGGTGAACAGGTAGCCAATACAGCATTATCTCAGCAAATGTTTCTAAGCTGCCTGTGCGGCGGTGAACGTGTAGTCGTAAAAATAACTAGCTTTGGAAACTTTCTAAGCTGCCTGTGCGGCGGTGAACGAAAACTATCACGCCGCTGTCGGTTTGCAATTTTTCTAAGCTGCCTGTGCGGCGGTGAACCTTGCCATTAACTAAGCCAACGGTATCGAGCATTTCTAAGCTGCCTGTGCGGCGGTGAACTAGCCGTCATAGATACTTCAATCACTTCACCATTTCTAAGCTGCCTGTGCGGCGGTGAACTGGAATCCTATGGCTTTAATTCTGATGAAAATTTTCTAAGCTGCCTGTGCGGCGGTGAACGCGGTGATGATTTGCCAGGTATCGAGCGTGAATTTCTAAGCTGCCTGTGCGGCGGTGAACGAAACTTCACCGATGCCTGACAATATCAAGGCTTTCTAAGCTGCCTGTGCGGCGGTGAACCTTCAGGTACGTTAAATCATGCGGCTGAATTCTTTCTAAGCTGCCTGTGCGGCGGTGAACATAGTATTGTGCCTGTTGAAGTTGTGGTGGGTTTTCTAAGCTGCCTGTGCGGCGGTGAACATTCGCTAATCGACATAGTGTTCATTTCAGATTTTCTAAGCTGCCTGTGCGGCGGTGAACAGTCAATCCTACCAAACTGTTATAAGGATAAATTTCTAAGCTGCCTGTGCGGCGGTGAACGAAGAAAAGCAGGATATTGAATTTGAATATAATTTCTAAGCTGCCTGTGCGGCGGTGAACGCGTCAGTGTGTGGGTACTCGGTTGCTAGTATTTTCTAAGCTGCCTGTGCGGCGGTGAACTGATTAAATGCTTTTGCATATCTTCACTAATGTTTCTAAGCTGCCTGTGCGGCGGTGAACGTTATTGCTAACACCGCAAGCGGTTGCCAAGATTTCTAAGCTGCCTGTGCGGCGGTGAACGATAATAACTTAGCTCAAGACGGTTTGACGCATTTCTAAGCTGCCTGTGCGGCGGTGAACGCTCAAACGATAGCCACCCGTATGCACAAGAATTTCTAAGCTGCCTGTGCGGCGGTGAACAATCCACAGTTCATTCAAAATGACAGCTGAATTTTCTAAGCTGCCTGTGCGGCGGTGAACCCCACCCTCAATTCCCGCCGAATCCTGATGTTTTTCTAAGCTGCCTGTGCGGCGGTGAACACTTATCAGGTCTATCCGCTGCTAACACTTTCTTTCTAAGCTGCCTGTGCGGCGGTGAACGATTAAAATAATACGGATAACCGCCGCTGTCGTTTCTAAGCTGCCTGTGCGGCGGTGAACATGAACGAGTAAAATCCAAAATTGAGCAATATTTTCTAAGCTGCCTGTGCGGCGGTGAACCTGACTGTAGTTTGTCAGTGCGTCAGTGTGTATTTCTAAGCTGCCTGTGCGGCGGTGAACTGAATTTGGCAATAAACGCATGATGTTGATATTTTCTAAGCTGCCTGTGCGGCGGTGAACAAGACTTGGCAAGATTGATTGTTTCATTCAAATTTCTAAGCTGCCTGTGCGGCGGTGAACAAGCCATGCAAGGTACATGGTCTGGTGAAAAATTTCTAAGCTGCCTGTGCGGCGGTGAACCAGGGTATAAATTGCTTCTGCTACTTCTTTGGTTTCTAAGCTGCCTGTGCGGCGGTGAACTCACCACCTTTTGAAGTAACAATGGTGTGATGTTTCTAAGCTGCCTGTGCGGCGGTGAACGTGGAGCTATTGATGCACCCCCAGCGTTTGATTTTCTAAGCTGCCTGTGCGGCGGTGAACGCGTTGGACGAAGAACACGCCAGAAATATAAATTTCTAAGCTGCCTGTGCGGCGGTGAACCCGCTGGTATGAAACTGGCAGGTGCAGGTATTTTTCTAAGCTGCCTGTGCGGCGGTGAACATCGCTTGCTGAACCAATGGATTTCCTTGTATTTTCTAAGCTGCCTGTGCGGCGGTGAACGTACCCTTTGACACACACGCCTTTTATGTGGATTTCTAAGCTGCCTGTGCGGCGGTGAACGAATGGACGTGAGCCAGGATGATTCACTGAACTTTCTAAGCTGCCTGTGCGGCGGTGAACAGCGAAAATGTTCCGCCTGTGGTCGATGTGCATTTCTAAGCTGCCTGTGCGGCGGTGAACATCAACACCCAAGTGCGAGTTATTATTCCATTTTTCTAAGCTGCCTGTGCGGCGGTGAACTCAGCTAAAACAGCGGGTATCAATGCTAAATCTTTCTAAGCTGCCTGTGCGGCGGTGAACATCAAAATAATCCTTAGTATTTAATAATATGTTTTCTAAGCTGCCTGTGCGGCGGTGAACTTAAATCGACTTGCTTATTTTTTTACGAAAAATTTCTAAGCTGCCTGTGCGGCGGTGAACGTGATGGTTAATAACCAACTGACTAAAGTAGTTTTCTAAGCTGCCTGTGCGGCGGTGAACCATAATCCAGCGTTTCAATAACGTCTGGTTTATTTCTAAGCTGCCTGTGCGGCGGTGAACGCGTCAATTGACCTGATTTAATGTTGTCCACTTTTCTAAGCTGCCTGTGCGGCGGTGAACCCAGTATCTAACTCAAATAGACAAAATGAATGTTTCTAAGCTGCCTGTGCGGCGGTGAACTTTAAAGTACAGGCGGCGGGTGGTGCTAGTCATTTCTAAGCTGCCTGTGCGGCGGTGAACGATAAAGCCGAAGTCGGGTTTTTTGGTGTTGCTTTCTAAGCTGCCTGTGCGGCGGTGAACGTTAAACATCCGTGTAGCACCCAACCAAGAATTTTCTAAGCTGCCTGTGCGGCGGTGAACATTATGTCAAAGGGCTGGTTGATTTAGATATTTTTCTAAGCTGCCTGTGCGGCGGTGAACACTCTACCCATTTGTCGGTTAGAAAATCGATATTTCTAAGCTGCCTGTGCGGCGGTGAACCGATGGGGTCTTCTATTCCGTTGTCAGTGGTATTTCTAAGCTGCCTGTGCGGCGGTGAACTGTTTTGAATGTACCTCGCCATCCGTGGTACTTTTCTAAGCTGCCTGTGCGGCGGTGAACTTGAACACCAAAGCCTCAATGCAGAATGGAACTTTCTAAGCTGCCTGTGCGGCGGTGAACTGCGCGAGCATTTCGTAACGTATGACAAGCATTTTCTAAGCTGCCTGTGCGGCGGTGAACGCACCATGCCTAATCGAAGCTCATCAATAGTCTTTCTAAGCTGCCTGTGCGGCGGTGAACCTCAGCCGTTAAAGCCGTCGTTTGTGTTTTGATTTCTAAGCTGCCTGTGCGGCGGTGAACTTAATAGAGCTGGACTTAACCCGCCCTGCACTTTTCTAAGCTGCCTGTGCGGCGGTGAACTATTGCCCGGTGGCTATTTTCGCTCTGATGACTTTCTAAGCTGCCTGTGCGGCGGTGAACAAATTGCTGAAAAATTAGACCTTATACCAGAATTTCTAAGCTGCCTGTGCGGCGGTGAACTCGGCTAATTTATTAAGACGAGTGGCAATGCTTTTCTAAGCTGCCTGTGCGGCGGTGAACCCGTGCGCTTAATCAAAAAAAATTAAGCGCAACAATAGGTTAAGCTATTTTTCCCGTTTTTACCAATGAAAAAACAGCCTAATATAACCCATTGATTTAATTGCATTTTTTTAAAGAGCAAAAAACATTGGTCAAAAATAACAAGAACCTTGGTAAAACAAGGGTTCAAAAAATCGGTACGGTGCTGTATTTACTCAAACCATAGCAGCTAAAACTTTTCTCGCTGGTCTCCGCTTGTTCAAGATGACCTATGAATAAAGGGAAACGCTCACCAGAACTGATACTTTTGACGTAAATAAAGGGCGCGTCAATCAATTCTTCTTCACGCGTGGCAAAATATTTCATGGCTTCATCAATACTGATATTGAGTCGCCGACTTCTGCGATTACTCAACTGTTCGTTGTTATTTTGCGTTTGAATCCGAAAATAACAGCCGTACTTTTTCACTGTGTCAGGCACAGCTCGAATGCGGGTTAAATGCACATAATCACTGAGCGAATCAAACCAACGCGGCGCGTCAAATTGTTCTAGCTGTTGTTGTGTGGGCGCAAACACGCGTAATTGATGCCCTAGGTGATGCCTTTTTATGTTTAGACTAGGAAAAGAAACACCTAACGCTACGGTATCGTTTTTATCTTTTATTGCCACTAAACCAAGATGCAGTTTTTGATAGACTTTTTCCCATAAAAAGTGGATCGAGATTTCTGGGTCGGGCAGAAGCGTAATATCGATATAATATTTCATTATTATTTTCCACCAAATACACCACCACGAATTAATACCGCCATCACATAATGTTCATCATTTGGATCAGCTAAACTCCCAGCGTTTACATACTGTTCAAATAAGGTGTAAAAGTCTTTGCTGTCGGTGCCTGATTTTCTTCTGTAGGCATCGTTTAAATTCGTCACTGAGCCAAACGGTTCTATCGCAATAGGTATCTTTTTATCTTCATAACTGGGATACCATGTATCAATGGTTCTGAGTGCATTACCTATTTTTTGAGAGTGCATAGCGGCAATGCCATCAGCAACATACAGTATCTTGCTTTTTCCACCTTCTTTTGACTTTTCTGCACCTTGAACAAACTCTTCACTGGGATATACATCTTGTGCGTTACCGATTAATGCAAAGGTATTAATTTCCAAGCGCAAAAAATTAATATTTCCCATCAACGCTTTGGCAATTTCATTAGCCAATGAGTCGATTTTTTCATTCTCAAACTCAAATTCTCGTATCTTCATGTCCTCTTGCGTAAAGAGCCATTGTTGTTCAGATTCATTAGTTAATGCTTTTACCTGAACATTAATATTTTCAGCACCCACACGGTTACGCCACAAAAAGCGGGCATTGGCTATATTAATGGCATAGCGTTTTGCTAACACGTTAAAACCATGTTTTGTTTTGTAGTGAGTAACTAATGCCTTATAAGCCGCATTAAATTCAGGTAAATTACACGCCGAAGGTTTTTCAAGATTGGAGAGGATTTTTAAGGTAAAACTGAGTTTTAAGGTGTCTTGCGCTAAAGAAAGTGAACAATGGTCAACTGTTTGAATATTGGTTTCTTCGGGTTTGGCTTCACCTTTCGCTGACTTTGTGGCTCTAACGGTTTTTTCTGACATCCGTAAAGGCGTGCATTCTTTTTTATGTTCCCATGTTGTGCCGTACATATAGGCATCTGAGGGGACAATTTTCTTTTCAAAGGCAAGTACGGTTGGGTATGCAGCCATTTTTTATTCTCCTGAGTAGTTTTAAATTTGTTGTGTGCAAAGGTAAAGATCATTTTCCTTTTTGTATTGCCAAAGCAGTTCATCTAATGTTTCTAGCCGATAAATCATTTTAAATTCGCCTAAGGTGATGATACTTTCTGCAAAACGATGGTGTGTTGTTGAATCTCGTTGTCCTGCTGTGTGGTCTTTTAAATCAGTGAGTCCTTGAAAGCCTGTGGCAATAGGGACAATCCAGCAGCCTTTAGCTTTTCTTGTAGGTTTTAACCATGTTACTTTCTCAGTCTCGTCGTCTTTTTTACACTCATGAATAATCTTCAAATAGTTCAACAGACTATCTATTGAATCTTGTCCTTGTTTCATGGCATCAATCATTAAATCGCGTCTTTCAATCAAGGCATAACTTGGCATCAGTGTTTGGGTGAGTTTTCGCATCGCCTCACCGTCATAATCCATTTCAGAAATGCTTTTTAAATCAAGTGGTTCAAAATTGATAATATCTCCACTGGCTAATTTCATGCCTGAGTGCAGTTGATTGGCAACCGCTTTTTTAAAGTCTTCATCATCCACTCTATCGGATAAGTGACTATATTCAATGATTAATGAAACGGTGAGGTGACAACGCCCTTCTGGAATAATGGGCGGTTGTCCTCCGTTTAAAAAATCCGCTATGCTGCTTACCTTAGGGGCTTTACTGGTTATAGAGCGTTTAACTAACTTTAACTTTCTATCGTATTCAAGTTCACTTGCTTGTAATTCAAAAGCATGGCTCACAATACCTACACGGTTAAATTGCAGTTCTGAATAACCATTGGCGTTCAATTTTCTTTGTAACGCATGAACACCGCCTAGCCATGCAGTCATTGCAGGAAAACCGATAGTGTAAGGGCTGGAAACTGCATTAGCGTTTTGTATTTTTATTTTCGGAATAATCAGTAACTGACTCATAACAACACCTGTTTATTTTTAGCAATTACTTTTTGAATGCTTTTTTTATGCTCTTTTGATAGAGGAAGCTGTTTATCGGCTAATTCTTTTTTATAACCCTCTATTATCCAATTGGTGCATTTATCGTTAAAATCAACAAACCAATCATCTGATTGGCTGCGTTCTTCGATATAGTATTGGTCAAGGAGTATTTTTTGCTTCTTAGCTAATGACTTAAATCGCTTTCCAGAAGTCCAGTTTTTCTCTTCCGCTCGGATTATCCATATTTTTTCAATTATCTGATCTAACATACTTTTAATTATTATATTAAACAGTATATTAAGGTGGTGTGGTTGAATGCCATCGGTAATATCACCTTTAGATTGTTTAATTAATACGGTTTGAAAATCAGGATTGCGTTGTAAATATTTATTAATCAAGTGGCTACGTTTTTGTGGTACATCTTCATTCTCTGCCCTTAATATACGGTGCAGACCTCTTATTTCATTTAAAAAAATTTTTCGCCACAATGAATCAAAAAGGCTTTTTTTAGGAAGCGTTTTATTAATACCCATTAACGCTGGCGGACAACTATCAAGTAAATAAACATCTTGATATTTATTGTTTAACGCACTGATGTTTTTGGGGTGGTCGCCTCCATAGCGTTGTAAAGTAATATTAGAAATAGTGCTGAATCCGTGTTCATTAAATATGTCCTTTTTTTCATCTCTTTTAGCAAGAATACTTTCATCTGAATACTTGATAATTTCAATGCGTTTTTTTAATTCAAAGGCTAATCTTGAAGGAAAAACAATTGAAAGTAAGTGATAGCTGTCTTTATCTATAGGAAAATAGACTTGTTTTATTAGTTGGTTCGTTTGTTCATTTTGCGAGTTTAGGCATTTATTAAAACTTTCTTGCCATTCGTGGATTATTTTTCCGTCAGAACAGAATAGTGATAAAACTGAATTTGTTGACTCAGCGATTAAGTAATCCTTAATACTTTTTCCGTCTATTCTTAAAGATAAAAAACGATATACTTTTAAATAAGCTGAGTTAATATGAAGGTCAAAATCTACTTCGGCATTGCCTGTTCTGACAAAACCATCTTCCTCAAATTCTTTATTTATAAAAAGTCTTGGATACGTTGCGGCAGGGTGAGAAAATTTTGAAGCATGACTAATCATTGTTCCAGAAGTCGCATATTTTGCAATTACTGATACTTCATCCTGAATAAGTTGGCAGGGTGTAATATTTTGATTTTTTGCTTCGGCTATAAACTCTTTAAAAAAGAGATAAAGCGGGATTAAATCTGGATTAAGCTGTTTTATTTTTAATTGCCATACAATAAACTTTTCTGCTGAGTAGTTTTCAAGATGTTCTCTTAAACGTAATAAATTATTATCAAAATCCTCTTTTAAGGTAGTTTTGTAAGAAAAATTGAGTGATAAAAATTCAAATAATTCAATTTGTTTATCATTTGGAATGAATGAGCTTATTGCTGATAAATCTACATTTAAAACTTCATCTATCCAAGTTACTACTTCATATTGTTCATCAAACGATTCACTAATGATTTTTTTCTCTTTCGGAGACATTTTATAGCTTTCATTGGAAACTTTATTTTCCGAAATAACGCTTTCAATTTTTGCTTTTACAGCATTGGTTTTCAATGCACCAATAAACCTTTCAATTTCAGTTTTTTCTATCAAAGTTTTACTCCTTTACTTTTTTGAGACCATATTGGTCTGAGTAACTATATTTTTGCTGCCCTGTATCCACTGTTATTTCCCCATATCTTAATGCGGCAATGAATTCTGAAATATTTTTTTCTTCCGCAATAGCAGCTAAAGAACTTGCATAATCACGTTTTAACCATAATCTTTCGGACACTTCTTGTTTATCTTGCTCAATTGAATAACTACTTAATGTAAGTTTTCCTTTTGGCGTTCTTTCCTTAAAATCAAAGATTTCACTATTATCAATATCAGGCACTAAAAATAACTGCGTGGTAGGCTGGCTATTACGAAATTTAACTAATGCTTGCGGGATAGCAGTTAGCCACCAACAACGATCTAACCAACCTTGCATAGCGTCTGGTCTATGATTTTCATAATTAGTCAGATATTTTGAGATAGCAAAATGTTCTAAATCAGCTAATTTCTCTTTGGGTTTAAGTAACTTTGCAGGTTGAATTCTAGGAATAGCATTAATACTTTCCAGAATTAAAGGTTCATCAAGCAATTGGGTTAAATCATGATAATTAAGTTTAACTATTCCTTTTCCTTCATAGCCTGGATGATGATAAGCAGGTATGTTGTCGCCCCTGTTAATACTGTTTAAATTGTACTGCATTAAAGCAACATTAGGCTCTGTCGGTACTTTGTTCCTGTGCCGTAATACTCGTCCTGATAGCTGGATAATAGAACGAAAAGACGAAGGTTCAATAACAGCCCAATCAAAATCATGATCTCTGCCGACCTCTTCAACAGGTGTGGCAACTAGAATAAACACCACATTCTCTGCTGCCGATCTTTCTAAGTGATGTTTTATAACATCAAATGCTTTAGGTCGTTCACCTATTTTTTCTTTTCGAGTGAGTACGGCATCAAGATGTTTTTCTTGCTCGTGACGCAGTAAGAGTATTTGTCGGCTATGGTAAACCATTATTTTTACATCAAACTGATTATCCCATTCACTGTTAATAAAATATTCATATAAGGCTATACACGGCTCTATATTTGCAATTCTCACCACACCGAAGGAGACTTTTTTATTTGTTTTTTGGTCAAGTGTATGATGCTGTAAATGTTTACTGAGCAGAGTTTGTTTTATTTTTTCAAAATAAAGTGTTTGCTTATCTTCTACGTCTTCGGCTTGGCTTGGGTGTAGTTCCTTACATTGAATAATCTCCCCTTTACGTTTTACCCCTTTTTCCTGTTCCTTTTTCTTTATATTTTCTACTCGTTTATTAATAAATTTTGCGTGCTGATTCTGATAGTTATTTAATGCCTGCTCTGTGTTTAATTCATTAATACTTTCAACTACAGTAGAAAACTCATCTACCCACGCACAACCAACAGAATAACTGCAATTACGCGCTGAACTAAAAATCTTCCAACCTTCGCGGTAAGTATTAAAATAACCCTCAGCTAAATTGGGTGTAATTGTTGCAGATGAAATCATTACTTTTCTTCCCAACATACCTGCTAAATGTATTAGCCTACCAATAGCCACTTGATCCAAACCATCAAAATCATCTATTTCATCAATCACTAAATCAGAAGACATTAAGCGCAAGGTAGGTAATAAATTTTTACCGCCACGCTTTGTTTCTGTTGCCGCCATCATATAATCAATCGTACAAACCAATATAGCAGGATGAATAAAACGCATATTTTTTAAAGCAGTTTTTTCTGGGAATATCTTTGCTAAAGGGCTTTCTAATAATTCTTTGGCAGAGATTCCATAATCCGTATCATTTTCAATCAGTTCTTCTAATGATTCTGAACCCTGATTTTCATTTTCTTGTGCTTCAATTTGTTGCTGAGATTTTGTATTTTGTTCATGAAGTTCCATAACTGCTTTTGAACCAATCAAAACGGCTATATCGGTTTGGTCTTCTGGATTAATTTTATTTCGATATTCATTGCCAGTTTGTAGTGTTAAAGTTCTTAAACCTAATGCGAGTACATATCTCATACTTTTTCCGTCATTAGATAATGCTTGCATAATTTTTGGGTTAGCAAAGGTTTTACCACACCCCGTACTTGCCATATTAACTGCAAAGAAACCTTGTCGAGAGTCTTTTTGATTTTCGGGTAATTTATTTTTCCATTTATTAATATTTGTGACCGCTTTATCTTGCCACTTATAATCATCATCTGTGGTTCTGAATTTTAAACTTTTAGCATCATATAAAGGTAAAAGACTATTTTCAAAATCTGGCAATAATCTCGCGCTATTCAGCGCATTTTTAGCTACTTCTACAAGATGTTCATCCAATCTTTGTTTTAAGATTATTTTTTTAGTTTTAGAGTCTTTATCTGTATTTGCATAAAGTTTACTTATTAATTTATCATTATCTCGACTTTTCCATTTGGTATCAGCAGGGCAAGAAGAGTAATAATGATCGCCTAACATCAGAGACAGGCGTGAAAGCTGAAAAATCAAACGCCATGAACCATTTTCTATGGCTATGTCTAATTTTTTTAATTCATTAAATAGGTTTGAAGCCTCTTTTTTGATTTTATTGACCCATAAACTTGAATCACTGGGTAATCCAAAAGGATAACTAAAACATTGTTGTAATAGTTGACTATAGTTTGTTTCTTGTTCTCCATTTTTATAGCCAAAGTCTGAGGTAATTTGAAAAAATATATCTTCAAATGTTATTGGATTTTTACCTGTTATAGGATGATTAATATCAATATCTTTGGGTACAGGTAATCGATGGTGAGAAACAATTAACCAAGCAATAAAACTTGCCGCTTTTGGTAATTCCGATAAGGGCTTATTAGTATTTTCTTTTGCTAATCGTTTTAGGTTTTCTAAATCAAATTCACCTGCTGTAAGCCGTGTTAGCCACTGCTCATCAGTTTCACCATTAACATAGGCATTAAAAAATAAAGTTGAAATCCATTCGTGTCTTAAAGGATCACCTTTGTATGTGTTTTCAGATTTTGGGTTTAGCTTGTCTTGGAATAATTCAGAGGCTTTGCCCCAGTCATGAAAAAGTGCGGCAAGAGCTGTGAGTGATTTAATTAATGGCAAAATGTGCCAATCATTTTCCCATTGGCTATTTAATAAATTTTTTTGTGTCCAGTTTACTGGCACTATGCCTTGTTGATTAAATTTAGCTCTATTACCAACAATCCACGCTAACTCACTACGGCTACGGCTGCGTATCCAATGACAAGATACGGCGGTATTTTTGGTGGCAGTATGGCGTAGTAGTTTTTTGACTGCTTGCAAACCTTCCTCAGTAATCACCGTTTGCCAAGTGCGACTGCCGATACGATTGGCGAAAGCGTCTAATACGCGGCGGGTTCTATTGAGGGCTTTATGCTCACATTGTGAAACAAAGGTGACCATCATAAGGTATTGCCTTCTATGCTGAGGGTTTTCACCGCATCAAACATAAAATCTAGGGCTTTATGTTGGGTGAAGTTTTGTAGACATTGTTGGCGGAATTCATTCTCTGTTGCTTGTTCTTTGGCACAAATAAATGCCCATGGGAGGATGAGGGTATCTTTGACTAAATCAGCAACATCAAACACCAATGCACCGCGCCGCGTTTTACCGTGCATGACGGCAAAGCCATGTGGAATGCCTAATACCCATAAAGTGGTTGCTGCTAAACCATAGGCGAGGTAATTGCCGTGATTTAAAAACGCATTGGCGTTGTCAACACTGGCATGGTCACGGACAAAATCGCCTTGTTTAGTACGATTAGCGGCGATTTTATAGAGGCTTTTGGTTAATTGTGCTTCGACTAACAGCAAGTCAGTGACGTTGCTGCACGTTTCTATTTTTGCAGTAAAGTTATCTAACGCTCGCAGGGTATCAACATCATCAATCCTAAAGCCTTCGTTTTGTAAGTCTCTGTCTTTTCCCCAGACTTTTTTCAGATACTCTAAGCGTAAGACCTGAAATTTTTTGGCGACTTTAAGGCGTTTTTCACTCTCAAACCAAAACGACATCCAACCCTGCACATATTCTGTCGGTCGGTATTCGCTTTGTGGTGTTAGCCATTCAACTTCATTGGCAACCAATAACGGTGTGCCACCGCCACCACTAAAACCAATTAATACACCCGCTTGAGCTAGCATTCTGACTGCCGCTTGGGTAATGGATGTGCCTGTACCTAACAGAATCACGGTGGTATTAGCAATGGGGATATTCCAATATTGCTTTTCGTCTTTCGCGCCAGTCAGATAAAGTACTCTGCCGTCTTTTTGCATGACACGGCATTTTTCCAAGTAATAAATATTGGCTCGTTTTGAATGTAGAATGGCTTTTAGATCGGTTAGTTGTTCCATAGTGCTATCTCCAAATTTAAAACCGTTGTTTTCAATCTTGCCTTGCTAAAGAGACTGTGAAAGTATTCAGTTACAGCGACCAAATGGCTAAAAATACCGTCATTCCAGCATGGATGCTGGAATCCAGTCACAAGGATGTGAAACTGGGTACTGCACAATAATTATTTATAATCATGCAGTTACCATCCGTGGCACTGGATTCTGGCATCCCTGCCAGAATGACGGGTTTGATTGTACAGTATCTAAAAATGAATATTTTGCTTGGAGTGATTAATACTTTCACAGTCTCTAAATTGTCACCATTTGAACAGGTCGTCATAACTAAATGGACTAACTACTAGTGCCTATACATAACCCCGCGAAATCGGGAAGAGCCGCAGATAATCGATAATTTCACAGGAGGAGGTCTGGGTTTTATTTATTTTGCAGCATTTCTATTAAACCGCGTCCTACAACTTGGCTTCGCCAAGCTGAAGAATCTTGCTAATCAGGAACTTTTATAGCTATGAATTGAGTAAGGGGTGTAATGTACTGGTTATAAAAGGATGTTCACGCCGTAACATTCCGCGTTGACCAATAATCACTGGCTAATTGGTGCGCTTGCTGTTGGCTATCGGCTTTACCTAATAGCTTTAAAGCAACGGCAGCCGTACCGATAATGGTAGCTACCGCAAAATCATCTTCAATTTTACCTTGCCAGAGTAAGGCAAGTTGTTCAGGGTCTAGTTGTTCTGCTTTAACATGACGGCGAGTAAATAAAGCAGACCAGTTTTCATCGGACAGTTCACCGTTATGGACACTTTGTACTAAGCAGTCTACGTCTGGATTACGTTCAGTTTCACCACCTTCACCTTTCAATACCGCGCTGTCTTGTTGTAATAAAGCAGAGGCTTGTTGATGCACTGGGCGATAACTGGGATGAAAAATTCCTTGAATACTGTATTGGGCATTAAAGGGATTTAATAACCGCACCAACGTATGCACTGGGGAACGTAAGCCTAAAATCGGACGCAGTTCGATAATTTCATTCAGTTTTGGGCAAAAATGTTCGAGTGACAGGTAAGCAAATCGCCGTTGTTCTAGCTGTTGCTGGGCTTCTTGCAATGAATTTGCAGGCTGTAAGCCTAAGTAGGGCAGTACATTTGCGGTATACAGTCTACCTGCGGTATGACCTTCTGATCCGTGCATTAATACCCGAATACCATTTTCTGCCAATAATAATGCGGACAGCAAAAACCACGGTAAATGCCGCCGCTTTCCCGCATAGGATGACCAGTCTAAATCAACTTGAGTTTGTCCAATATGTGGGGCAAAAGTTTCTCGTGCTGCCGTCACAAATCCAGCCAATTCTTCGGGCGTTTCCTCTTTAACGCGCATCAGCATTAAAAATGCGCCTAACTGAACGGGCAATACTTCATCGGCTAAAATCATGCGCATGGCACGATAAGCTTCCTCTTGTGTCAGCGGTCTTGAGCCTTTTTTACCTTTGCCTAAAATACGGATAATGTCAGCAAATGGATGTTCTGGATGGGGTGTTTGTTCGTGATGGCTGAATGTCATAGCGTAAACCTAAAATAATGGTCAATTAACAACGCGGCAAATAATAGCGTGATATAAACGATAGAAAACCAAAAAGTTGCCATTGCGGTTTTTTTATCTTTATGACGCATCATTAATAAGGCGTAATAAATAAAAACCAGCCCTAAAGGAATAACGGTTGCCAGATAAATTAAACCACTCATGCCTGTTAAATAAGGCAGTAGTGTAACTATCAGCAATAACACGCTATACAGCAATATCTGTAAACGGGTATGTTCCAGACCATTGGTGACAGGCAACATGGGGATTCTAAAATCATCGTAGATTTTTTGATATTTTTCTTCTCTGGCAATGGCAAGCGGCCAAAAATGCGGAGGTGTCCAAACAAAAATAATCAGTACCAATAATAGAGCGTAAGGATGAACTTCATTGGTAATCGCACACCAACCCAATAGCGGAGGAGTTGCACCAAACGCGCCCCCAATGACGATATTTTGCGGTGACATTCTTTTGAGGTACTTGGTATAAACCACCGCATAACCAAATAAAGATAGAAATGTAAGCCACGCAGTTAAGTCATTGACTTTGACAATCAGCACAAGCATTGCAATAACGCCCAACACGGCGGCAAAAATGATGACTTGTTTGGGGGTTAAAAAACCCATTGGTATGGGGCGGTGTGGATTTAATTTTTTATCAATATCTCTATCGACAAAATGATTAATTGCGGCGGCAGAGGCAGCAGCCAGTGCAATACCTATATTGGCATAAATCATGGTTGCTATGGGTGGCAAGGCGGGAACAGCCAACAACATACCCACTACAGCGGTGAAAATCATTTCTATCACCACATTTGATTTACATAAGTTTAAATAGCACTTCCACGAAGGTGGACGGATAGGCAGGTTTGTCATTATTCGATAAATTCCAACTTTTTGATTAGTTCATAGAATACAGGGAACTATTCATTTTTGAAATAGTAGGTAATCGTTCAAATTTGAGGATTGCTACACGATTATCAGCATGACCTCATTTGCTAATGCGGTAAACGTATTTATATCAAGGAAAACGGGGGGTTAATGCGACACCTTATTGGCTTGTTAATGAACAAAGCCAAATAAGGTGTCGATGCTTACGCGACTATTTTAAACCTGAATCGAAAGTTTGCAGTGGAAGCAGACCTTTCGCTTGTCGTCCAGCCGCACCCACTGCGGGTAACTCTATCATGTCCTGTTTTGCTTGATTGGTTGCTTTGTTGAATGTCACTTTGTTCTCATCGCCCGTGTGTCCATTAGGAATGGATAATGAAGGGTGATCGAAAGGAGCTTTTTCCCAGCGAACACGTTCATCAGTCAATGTTTTCAAAAAGGCGGCTAAATCCTCCACATCGGCACTGGTCAATCGCAATGTTTGCTGCGGTGATTGACCTGGAGTACAGGTAGTATTGATTAGTTCCTTAGCACCTGCCATATCCGCAGCAAGATTACTGGCTTGACCAGTACCGTTGGGAGCTGGATTAAAACCAGAGCTATCAATTAAGCCTGTAGCAAGATCAGCGGCAACCAAACCAAAATCATTTAAGAGTGCGCCGCCACAGGCAGTGTCTTTTTGGAACATATCTTTACGATCTCCGCCTCGGTTATAGAACTGCACGACCTGTTCTAGGGTTGCTTGACCCCCGTTGTGAAAATAAGGTCCTGTCAACTCCACATTACGCAAGGAGGGTACTTTAAACGCGCCATCAATTGCATCACGCTCGTCACCGATGACGGGTTCAGTACCTGCGGCAAATAGGAAAGAATTAGCTTGAAAGGGGTCTGGCGATAAGCTAGCCATATTGGCAGGGGGGGCACAAGTAACAGTAAGATCATAAGGATCACAAGGAAGGTTACAAGCAGCATAAGGATCATAATAATCACAAACAGGAGGCGCGTTCTTTTTTGCGTTGCGAGTAAATGACAACGGATTACCGTAAGCGTCAGTTGCACCTACACCCAAGTCTTCTTTTGAAGGACGCACACCGATATTGTAAAACCCAGAATCATACAAAGCGATACCACCATCACCCAATAACATACGTTCAGTATATTTGCCGATGGATAGATTATTTGGATTAGTCACATGGTTAACTGAGGCGGCAGTAAATTCAGAGCCTACATGGCAAGCAATACATTTACCTTGATTGAAAAACACGTTCAGACCATTTTGTTCCTGCGCAGTGAGCTTATCACGCCCATAGCTCAAGTCTTCTTGGGCTTGGTCAAAACGCGAATCATCGGAGACCAATGTAGCTTCATAGGCTTCAACCGCTAATCCCCAAAACAAGGAAAAATTGTTTTCCATCAGTTTATAACCCTCTAGCGTTTGCGTATCGGGTACATCCCAATAGTCATTGTTAAACGCCGCTTGTATCAATGTTTTATAAGTATGAGCAGGTTTAATATTGCCATTGGGTTGGGTGTATGCCCCCAGTACACTATCGGTTGGAGCGACTGTTTGGTTTTTCAAGGGTTTGAGTGACAGCATTTTTTTGCCTAGCTCAGCAAAGTCTTTACCACCACAAGACATTTCAAAATCACTTAACGCAGGACCAACCGCTTGTGATGCTAAACTGGCATTGAAGATAGACATCTGTTTTTTAACAAATGTACCTTTCGCACCTTTAACATAGATGTCAGTCGCTGGCATGGTTGCTGGATCAGCAAACCGTCTCATACCAAATGGATCTAGCCCATTAAAGACGTTATTTGCCCGACCATCCCAGAAATTACGAAAGTTATAAACCGCATTAATCACCGTAGGTGTGTTGCGTGGTTCAACTTGACGCACCGAATAGCCTGAGACATTAAAAAGCGGCATATTAGGTCCAGAAGTAGGAAACCTTTTTTTACATTTTTCTTTTTTACCCGATGGGTTCAAATTATTAAATGTGGAATGATAAACGCCTTGTGATGAGACAATATCATCACTATCGTAGAGAACTTTCGCATTCCGATCAGCTTGCAGAGGTTGAACATCGACAGGCGTTGCTGACTCTTGATATTGCCGTAATGGAAAATCTGCTTTTTTCAGCGTGTAATTAGGTCCTTTTCCTGACGTAGCTATCAACGCGTCCAAAATAGTCATGGGAGAGGTCGCCATAAAATTAAACACGTTGTTAATAGGGGTTGTACCGTTACTGGCAAATTCACCACTGGCATTTCTTGAACCAGGGTTGATTTGATTTTTAACCCGATTATCTGCACCCGCTTGAAAATGACAACTAGCGCACGCAAGACCGTCACTACCTACTTGAGCATCCCAAAATAACAGCTTGCCCAATGCAATGGCAGCTGCTTTGTTTTTGATGATAGTGGGTGCTATGGATGTTTGGTTGCCGTTTGCATCAATAATGTATGGCTCTGGTGCGGGCGTACATTTCAGTGAAGCAGGCATTTCTGGAAATGCACGCGCATTCATCGCATTAACTGAACAAGCCGCTGGCAGTGTTGGTTGCGCGGCTACCACAGGTGCTGTCACCACGGGTGCTTTCGCTGCCATCACTGCTTGCATAAAACTGGGCAGTAAAGCTGTCGCCACCAAAAAAGCAGTCAGTTTGACAGCTTTTCTGTCCAGTATGGATAAAGTTTTCATAAATAACTCCTTTCTGAGGATTAGTAATTGGACTATTACTCTCAGACCTTTCAGGTTTCTAAAGCCTAAAAGGTCTATACGATAATCTCAATTAAAACTGGCAAGTGTTGACAACGCCGCTACTGGTAGTGATTACACCGCATATCAATGTAGGTGCAATAGCCGCTTTCCCACCTCGGCTTGAATAAATGGTGACAGTGGTTGGTATTGAGTAAATATTCTGGGGCAGTGCTGGATTTCCACGCGGATGCAGAGGATCTACAATCGTTCCAGAGGCTGAATACTGCCAGCATGGATTATTACCTACTGGACAGGGCAGACCACCCACAGGAGCAACAGCAGGATTGGTGACTAGCTGCATGGGTTGCGGATCACCTGCCATTGGAAAACCAAACGCATCAACAGCCTGTACATACAATTGTAGGTTAGGGGTCGTGGCAGGTAATGAAGAAAATGCGGTAACAGTCAACTTTCCTTTGTTTTGTTGGTTATCCCACGTTGCTTTAATAATGCCAACTGCATCAGGTATTTGTGTGCTAGGGATGGTCAATTGATTCGCCAACTTGCCTGCACATTGACTAGGAGCAGGCATAGGTGCTGCCCAAGGTGCGGGATCAAGTACATCAACAATAGGTGCATTACTTCCTGCGCTTGCTGTCGTTAGTGGACCAGAACCACAGGCTAAAAAGGCGAGGTCTTGAAAATTATTGGGCAGTACGGGATCACCTAAAAACAAATTTTCTGGGAAAATATACTCAAAATTAGGCGCGTTATACTGACCAGCAACTAAGCCGTTAGCATATTTACCCGCTGGATTTTGTGGATCAAGATAGGCACTGGGTATGTAACACGCTTGAGTTTTACTGTTACACAGAGTGCGGCTAACGATACGCATATTGCGTGTTGCTGGCGTAAAACTGCCCGCAGCGGGTAAAAAACGCCCGCGTCCAATAACAGGAGGTCCCGATGGATTCACGCTACCTAATAGCCGTTCAGTAACCTTGCCATTTAGCTTATCAACATCCATTGCAAAAATATCAATCATGGTGCTAGGATCGGTGCTGAAACCTTCCATTTTGATTCTTGAAGTGACTTCTTGCGAAATATTTTGCAACGGTAGCGCGTTAGTACCCGCCAGTAAACCTTCAATCATCACATAGACGGGCTTACTATTTGGATAAGTATAAATACCAACGTGGTCATTAATAGTATGTGCAGAAATGTAATAAGGTGAAGCAGCATTAGCATCAACCGTCAACGTACCTGAATAATCAATATAATCGCCGACTTCAAAAGGGGCTTGTCTATCTGGACGTGTTGTACAAGGAATAGTCGTTGTCGCACCCGTGGCATCGGTAATCACGCCGCAAGGACCTGCTGGTGGGGCTGTCGCAGTGGGTAACGCATCCATCACAAAGCTGTGACAATAGCCATCGGTTTGCGCAGGAAATGCGGGAAAGGTAATGCCATTAGCCACAGGTAGATTGGTGCATTTAACGCTACCAATTTGTTTAGGGCGATTTTGTTGTGGGCAAAGCGCGTCTGTGTCACCGTCTGAGCCAAAAGGAAAAGCCCTTGGAATACACATCGGAAAACCCGTAGACGCATGAATGGTAGGATTATCAGTATCCGCGGTAAAACGTGGATCAAAGTGGCTTTCTTCCACATCACAACGCTCTGCTACGGGCAATAAAAGACAACTAGAACCACCATGTTTTAAACCAAAGCGACCCACTGAATCGTTAATCCGCACACGCGCATCGGGTGCAACACACGCTGGGTTTTTTGATGTTTGCCCTTGAAGTCCATTAGCGGGTAAACCCGAAGAAACACAAAGTTCACCCGTTGTGTAATCAATAGACTTGATATAACCTTGTCCAACATTAAGTGACTGTTGCGAGATGAAAACCAATCCAGCAATATGCTTAGCAGTACCCGTAGCATCTTTAACAATATTGCCCTGAATATGAATTTCATACGCGGGTGTAGGTAATGAGTTGGGCTGAGAAGGTACAGTAGAGCCTACTGGCATGACTTTATCGTCAAGTGCCAGCCCCGATGTACCTGATGCTGTACCTGCGGGTGTCAACGATGGATCAAAAAGCTCTGCCCACGTCAGCGATGTCGCTGGCATTTGCAAAATGGTATTGCAGGGAATGATGATTTCAACGCCATTAACGGTGACTCTGCCACCCCAAAGACGTTTATCAATATTACTATTGCCGCAAACTTTAGGATCGACAACGGCTTTTTGTATATAGCCCACGACATCAAACTGCGTTGGTACAACAGGAGGTGGGGTAATAGGGCTAACGGGAAAAATAGCGGGCTTGATAATAGTTTGATTGCCTTGTGCTGCGAATACAGTTGTGACAGTCATTAATGTGCTTATCAAACCAATAGTGACAATAAGGTGTTTGAGTTTCATGGCGGAATCTCTCTTTTTAGTAGTTAAATGCTCTAAATTCAACGCTTTTGGCACGGAACTTTAGTGTGCCGATCCGTTTCATTGATTCCACGCATAGATAATTAAAAATCAATGTGTTACGACTATCGTTTCTTCTGAAAACTGGAATGCATCAGTCAACAATTGCTTTGTAGTCTAACAATAATACCGTGGGGCAACAATGGCACGATCATGTATTATCGTAGTTTTTTTGCTGGGAAATATATTTTCAACCTATTGAAATATAAGTAAAAAATTATATATTAATTTATTTATGGAATTTGTATATTTAAAAATAGGAATTGTTCGATTTTAGAAACCTTGGATTCAAGCGAGTAGCGGGGCTTTTCGTGATGATTTCGCTGTTCCCCGCGTTCCGCTACGCTCTACACGCGCTACGCAATTTATAAGATGGGCATAACTTCTATTTGATTGATGCCTGTTAATCACAGACAAAACTAGCAAAACAAACTGCGTCCACCGTCCACGGTTAAAATTTGCCCTGTCATATAATCGGCATCTTTGATTAAAAATAATACGGCTTTGGCAATATCGTTGGGTTCGCCTTTGCGCCCTAATGCCACGCGTTGTAAAATTTCCTGTTTTTCTAGTTCAGATAAGTCATGATCTGACCAGAGTATCGCACCTGGTGAAACGCCGTTGACACGAATTGCCGCGCCTAATTCTTTGGCTAAAATTTTGGTCATTGCCGCTAGTCCTGCTTTGGCAATGCTATAAACTGCATAATTCTTTAGCCCGTGTTCGGCGTGTATGTCGATGATATTGACAATACAACCCTGACGCATCGCCAAACTGTCCACTAATGCACTTGCTAAAAAAAACGGGGCTTTTAAATTACTGCCCAATAACTCATCCCATTGTGCTTCGGTGGTTTCATGCACATCGGTGGGATAAAAAGCAGAGGCATTATTGACCAGCACATCAATGCCGCCCCATGCTTGCTGTGCTTCATTGGCTAGTGCGGTTAATTCTGACAATTTGAGTAAATCAGATGCTTTGATTTTTGCTGAATTAGGACGAATGGCATTGAGTTCAGCACACAGTTGTAATGCCTCTGTCGATGAAGTGCGATAATGTAAAAAAATATTATAGCCTTCGCTGTGTAACAATCTGGCACACGCCGCGCCGATGCGTTTTGCCGCGCCTGTGATTAATACATTTTTTTGCATGACGATTTTTGGTTGATTAAATTGAGCATTCTAACCGATAGCAGAATTAATAAAACCTAGCTACACGGTAGACTTAATTTTTTTAGCAATCAAAAACCTGTTTTTTGATTCCATACTTTTTTCGATTTTTAGGAACTCTCTGTGCTACTTGCTGATAAACAAAAAAAAATCCTTACTCTGCTAGCGGATGGTGAATTTCATTCGGGGACGGTGTTAGCTGAAAGGCTAGGTATTAGTCGTGCGGCTGTTTGTAAGCGCATAACACAATTGGCTGAAGCGTTAGACTTAAATAGGGTAGCAATCAGTGGTAAGGGTTATCGATTGGATAAGCCGCTGGAATTATTGACACAAGAAAAAATTATCGCGGTGCTGGATGAACAAAACCGTGCATTCATCATTGTGTTAGAAGTTCACGATCAAATTGATTCAACTAATCGTTATTTAGTGGAACGCACGCGACACCAAGCTGTTTGTGGATTGGTATGTTTTGCCGAACAACAAACCGCTGGCAAAGGTAGACGTGGACGTGAGTGGGTGTCGCCTTTTGGTCATAATATTTATTTGTCTATCGCGTGGCACTACCAACAAAGTGGTTATACAGCAATTGCGGGCTTGAGTTTAGCGGTGGGTGTGGCGGTGATTAGAGCATTAACCGAACTGCAACTGACTGAGGTCGGTTTAAAATGGCCTAATGATATTATTAGTAGCGGTAAAAAATTGGGTGGTATTTTAATCGAGGTGTCAGGCGAATCCGATGGTGCGTGTAGTGTGGTTATCGGTGTGGGGTTAAATTTATTTTTACCCGAAAGCAAAGCCGAAAGTATTACTCAAGCGTGGACAGATATAACGAAAATGACAGGGCAATGCCCGTCAAGAAATGTGTTAGCAGGTAAGTTATTGAATCAATTACTGCCATTACTGGCAAGTTATGAGCAACAGGGACTTAAGGCGTATTTGGATGAATGGCGGCGTTATGATTGTTTAAATGGTTTACCCGCGACTTTATTTACTGCCCAGCAAAGCATTGAAGGCATAGTTGTAGGCGTGAATGATGAGGGACTGTTATTGCTTAAACGTAAAGACGGTAGTGTTCAAGCCTTTGCATCGGGTGAAGTCAGCTTTAGTGGAGCAGGGGTGTGAAGCTGTTAGTTGATATGGGTAATACGCGGCTTAAATGGGCAACTGTCAACGATGAACAATTGATAACTGGCGAACCGTTACTGAATACACAGCTTAGTCAACAGACACTAATGAACATCTGGCAATCTCTTACAGAGCCAAAGCAATTGGTGATTGCTTGTGTCACCGCTAATCACTCACTGGCGTTGGTGATGGCAGTTGCAGTTAGTTTGTGGGCGGACATTAATATCGTGCGAGTGAGTTCGCAAGCACAGAGTTTGGGACTGACTAACGCCTATTTACATCCAGAAAAATTAGGCGTTGATCGTTGGTTAGCGTTGATTGCTGCGCGACATTTTTATGCTGTTCCTGCTTGCGTGGTGGATTGTGGGACGGCAATTACTGTCGATTTAATTGATGCAGACGGTCATCATTTAGGCGGCTTGATTAGTGCAGGCTTAGCATTAATGAAAAAATCCCTAGCACACGGTACGGACGCACTGCCTTTTAGTGACACTTCGTATCCATTAGAAGCTGCCAATTTTACCGAAGCGGCAATTTATAGCGGTACATTATTGGCAGCAGTGGGTTTAATTGAGCAGGTGTTAGCTAAACACGGCAATGTATCAGTGATTTTAACAGGTGGTGATGCAGCGTTAATTGCCCCACATTTAAGTATTAAGGCAATTGTTGATCCTAATTTAGTGTTGCGTGGCTTAGCCATTGTTGCTGATAAGTCAACGGATTAAAGCATTGACATAGGAAGCCCGTAATGCCCAGCTTCCAGCTCCATGTATTTGACTTGCACGCTGATGTCGTTGTCTTTCAGGAGTGGTATTTTGTCAAAATAACTATCATCCCACACAATTGGTCGCTCAAATAACAGCACAAAATCATCACCGTGATAACGAAAGATTGTCGCTTGTGGAAATTGAGTTTTAAGTTCTTTTGCAAGGTTTACCAATAGCAGGCTACCTTTATTCCAGCCGTATTTTTTATTGTACTGGGAAAAATTATTTAATAAACACAGCACCAAAACAGTATGCTTACGGTCGGTATCGCCCAGTATGATGTGTAAATAGCTTTCGTTATAAAGATCAGTCAATGAATCACAGAAAAAATAAGAAAAGCGTTTTTGTTCAAGTTCATTGTTCGGTGTTTGATTAGTTTGTACGATCTGGGTATTTTTCAGCACCTCAATGGCTACTTTAGCGACTTGCGGATGAAATTGTGTACCAGAGTAATGGTTGATTTCTGCCAATGCCTGCGCTACCGTTTGTCGTGCTTTATAAATACGATTGCTAGTCATCGCATCAAAGGCATCGGCGACTACCATAATATAGGATAAAAAAGGTACTTCATCGGGATTATTTGTTTCTGGATAGCCCTTGCCATCGTAGCGGGCATGATGATAACGAATAATGTCCGCGAGGTCTTTGTACATATCAATTTTGGACAACATCTCGTAACCCGCATAAGCGTGTTGTTTGATTAGCTCATATTCGATAGCACTTAGTTTGCCTGGTTTTAATAGCACCGCATCAGGTGTAGCCACTTTACCTATATCATGAAGAATAGCGGCTTGTTCAAGTTTTTTAATATCTTCTGCATTGATACCTAAAGCAAGAGCGATTTTTTTACAATACTCTGCGACTCGAATAGTATGACCTGCGGTATAAGTGTCACGTTGTTCAATAATATTCACAAAAGCCAGTATAGTTTCTTCATAATTGGCAATTCGCTTCGTTTCCATTGATGCTAAAATGGCTTTTTGTTGATGTGAACGTAGGATTAACGCTATGTCCATTGCCAGTCTTTCCAGTATATGCACTTCTTCTGCTTCAAAGCCTTCTGTACGATCTAAGTAGAGAGCAAACACGCCGAATGCTTGTTTTTCCTCCGTGTATTGCAAGGGAATGGCGAGAAACCAATGCAATATAGCCTCATCAGTCTGCGTGTCAGTCTGCTCTTGCAAATAGGGATTATAGTGTTCGATAATCGCACGATTACATACAATTGCTTGCAAAGCTACCGATACGGGTTGATTGCTAATATCCGCGTCTAGGCTATAAGTCGTTTGCTTAAGAATAGCGTTATTTTTATCGGTTTTATGGACAATTTCCAGTTGCTTATTATTGATAAGCCCAACCCAGATAGCGTGATAATGCGAATGTTTAGCCAATTCTTCTACGCTATTTTGTAACACGTTCTGCGCAGAAATAGCCGTTAATAATAATTTGTTGACATCGGATACGGTACTTAATAAGTCTTTAAGGTATTTTTCATGCAGGTACATTTTTTCTAAACTGCGTGTTCTTTTAGCAACTTTGTCTTCTAGCGATTTATTCAATTGTTCAATATTTTTCTGATAGCGATAAATTCTATTGAGAAAACGAAAAAAAATAAACAATACAATCATTGCACCCAGTACGACAAAAATTTGATTTCTTACGGTATATTGCTGTAACAATTGTATTTCTTGTTGAAATATATCTGTGGGTATGGAAACTCGAATCCCACCGCGCACATCGCCTATCGAATAACCTTGATTTTCATGACAGGCAAGACAAGCAGGTTCTACTTTTAACGCTCCTATAAAATCAAAGGCTTTATCATCTTTACTAAAGCGATAATAATATTTTTCATCGCGATGATTTTCAAAATACTGCAAGGCTTCCGTTTCAAACGCATCGGCGGCGTTATGAGGATTTACGGGTTTTAAGCTGGTGATTTTGTAAAAATAATGACTGCGCTGATTGGACAGCTCTGAAATTTGGCGTGTCATCCACGCAGGATTAATTTTGATTAGCGTGTTACCTTCGCTATCTAAAATGAAGTTGTCTTTCAAATAAGGATTAGGGTTTAGCCCTGCATTTTGTTTGACATAAACACCGCCATACATCGCACTCCAACTGCGCGTGACCACCATATTATCAAAATGCGCAATCGCTTCTTGGAGCAATTTTTGCTCGGAAAGCTGCCTTTGTTTACGTCTTGTTATTTCAAAGCTAGACAACATAAAACCAGTTGCTACTATCACAATGATAATAAAAAGTAGACTAGCAGTTTTTTTCCCTATATAGGTCATAATTTTTTTTTGATAATCCGTAAAATCGGAGTCTACCGAGTAGAATAACACTGTGTCGCAAAAATACTCACTACGCAATAAAGCGTTTACCTTTTTTGCGTACCTTAAACATCACTCTACTATAAGCTGTATCAGGATTTGAATTGATATGATAATCTGTCACTCCACTGCTTCTTGCTGTCGTTTAACAAAAAGTTACCATAAAATAATGAACATATCATTCAAATTAATCTACTCATGACCGAAAAAAATAATATAGTTGTCGATGCAATGCCTTTTTTTATTGCCGAACAATCCGCACCCGAAAAAGGTCGTTATGTGTTTGCTTACACCATTACTATTACCAATGAAGGCACGTTGCCTGCAAAATTATTGCAACGATATTGGTTAATTACCGATGCCAACGGTAAAATTCAAGAAGTGCGTGGCGAAGGGGTGATTGGTGAACAACCCTATTTGAAACCAGGGGAAAGTTTTCGCTATACCAGTGGCGCGATACTAGAAACGCCTGTAGGTATTATGCAAGGTTACTACACAATGCGTTCGGATGAGGGTGATGATTTTAATGCCACTATCCCACAATTTACTTTATCCATTCCACGGGTTCTCCATTAATTAAATGTCTATCTACGCTATCGGTGATATTCAAGGCTGTTTTGATGATTTATTAAGGCTGCTTGATGAAATTTCTTTCGACCAAAGTACTGATCAGCTTTGGTTTGCGGGCGATTTGGTTAATCGTGGACCTAAATCCTTGGAAACACTACGCTTTGTTAAATCATTGGGCAGCGCGGCAGTCACCGTACTGGGCAATCATGATATGCACTTGCTGGCTGCCTCCTGTATTGAAAGAACCAGTAATAAAAAAGATGCGTTAAATCAAGTGTTAGAATCATCTGACTGTTGCGAACTAATTGATTGGCTAAGACATCAACCGTTATTTCACCACAACAATAATTTTTGCTTAGTTCATGCGGGTTTACCACCACAATGGGACTTTAAAAAAACCAAAAAAATGGCGTTAATTGCAGAACAAGCGTTAAGACGACCCGATTACCAGAATTTTTTAAAACAAATGTATGGTAATAAACCTAATCTTTGGTCATCCAATTTGAGAGGAATAGCACAGTTACGCTTTATTGTTAACTGTTTTACCCGAATGCGCTATTGCGATGAAGAAGGGCGATTAGATTTTGCTAACAGCGGTCCAGTAGGTTCACAGCCCCCAAATTTACTACCGTGGTTTGATGTGCCTAATCGTAAAAATGCTGATATGCGTATTATCTTCGGTCACTGGTCTACGCTGGGTTATTACGAAGGAACGAACTGTTATGCGATTGACACTGGCTGTCTTTGGGGTGGTCAGTTAACCGCGTTAAAATTAGATAATCCTGTGCAGCGTATCAGCATTGATTGTCCAGGCTATAAAAAACCCTCAAAATAATTTCTCTTGCCTGACTAATCCTGTCGGGGGCGTTAGCGGACTGCCCACACCCGCGATTATATGGCTAAAGCACAATAAAATTATTACAAAACCGTTCGCACTGAGCTTGTCTAAGCCTGTCATGAGCTTGTCGAATGGTGTGAATGTGGTTCAACTGTTCGACAAGCTCACCACGAACGGTATCATTTTATTGTGCGTTAGGCTCTAGCACAAGGATGTGTAGCGGTTAGTACAACTTTAAAAACATCTGCATTAACAATCGTCTATCAACTCCCCCCCCCCTACGGTTATTTAAGAATTTATTAAACTGTGTTATTTAACCGAAAAAATTCCGTTATATCGCTTATTTTTTCTAAAAATAATCGTCATTTTCTATTTTTTATAGTGCTTTACTAGGTAAATAGGGTGTAGCCCTAGCTTGGCATAAAATTTGCTTTTATTATTGCTTTGTCGCCACAAATTGTATAAAAATTACAACAAACTAAGGAGTATTATGAAAAAAGTTGTCTTATTATTAGGTCTGAGCTATTTAAGCGGTGCTATCGCCGCAGAGCCTGCACAGTCTAAAGCTATCGTAGTCAATAAATCACCTGCGGCAGTTAAAGAAATGCCTGAAATGACGGTATCAGAGAAAACGTCTAGTACCCCTTTTCCAGACACGACTAAAGCAACGCCTACTTATACAATTGATAAGGAACAATTTGAAGAAAGAGTGAATTACACAACTTCGGAAGACGTTATTAGATATGCACCCAGCTTACACATGCGTAAACGTTATATCGGCGATCAAAATGCGATGATGGGTATACGCGGTACTAATATCCTTCAGACCGCTCAGAACATGGTCTTCGGTGACGGTATGCCTTTACATAATCCTGTGAATGTCAGTTTTAACGGTGTTCCGAGATGGTCTATGATGGCTCCCAGCGAAATTGGCACTGCCGAAGTGCTTTACGGTCCTTTTTCTGCGCAATATGGCGGTGGTTCTATGGGGGGTGTTGTTAACCTAAACTCCAAAATGCCCGAAAAGTTTGAGGCGGAAATGAACGCCACAGGTATGTTTCAGGATATGCACAGAGGCGGGCGTAATGAATTGCTTAGCGGTTTTAGAACGTTTCTTTCGGGTGGAGACCGTATCAATAAATTCAGTGTTTACGGTTTTTATAACCATCTGGAAAATGATGGACAGCCGATGGATCCGATTGATACAGCGGCACTCACCAAAGCGGCTACGGGAACTAAAGTCACTGGTGGGCAATTGACCGAGCAACCACAAGCTATCGCTGGAGGATTCCCCACACCTGCCATTATATTCGGTGATAACGGAACACAGCATGTAGTTACCGATTTATTTAAAATCAAAATGGCTTATGACTTAACAGAAGAGTTACAAGCCCGTTTTACCATTGCTTATGAAGAAAGGGATAATCGTAATAATGAGCCGCTGGTGTTAATAAAAGATGCAGCGGGGAAGCCTGTTTATAGCAGTACCGTGAGTGCAAACGCGACGGGTGGTCTAGTCAATCAAAATGGACAGCAATTCAGACTACCAAATAATGCGTTTGGTGCTAATATCCTGCAACGCCAAGCACTCAATTATGGCTTAAGTTTAAAGGGTAAGATTTCTGATAACTGGAATATTGATACCACTGCCAGTTTCTACGATCCTTTTAAAAATCTCGCGGTTGCTTCAACCTACGCACCTCAAGACGCTAATCGCGCCAATACGGGACAAGGTTTAGTGACGGACACCCAAACATGGTGGGCGACTTACGATGGCAAATTAGCAACCGATAAATTTTTGGGGCGTGATGATTTATCATTCATGGGCGGCTATCAATTTGTTCGTGGTAGCAATAACATTAAGGTCTACGATACCAAAAAATATATCCAAGCGACTAAAGATTCTCAACGCAGTGATGCAGGTGGTCAAACCCAAATTAATAGTGTGTTTTCACAATTGGATTGGCGGTTTTTGCCAGACTGGAGCATCATGGCGGGCGTTAGATTGGATCATTGGCAATCTATTGGTGGTCACAATCGAGTAGCTGCGACACCTAAAATTCAAAGTGAATTTGCAGACCGTGAAGCTACACGCATTTCACCTAAAGCGTCATTGGAATTTACTCCTGATAAATGGACATTTCGCTATTCATTTTCTAAAGCCTATCGTTTCCCTGTTGCGGAAGAATTATTTGCCGCCAGCAATACCTTTCTGTCGCAGAATATTCCTGATCCGTCTTTAGGTCCAGAAAACGGTTATTTCCATAACTTTTTGACGCAGTACAATATTCCACGCGGTTATATTCAGGCTAATTTCTTTTATAACCTCGTTAACGATGAAATAATCTCAATTTCAAACACATTCGGTGGTCAGAACATCAGTACCTTTCAATCGATAGGGCAAACGGAAACCATTGGTACAGAATTGATTTTCAACCAAAATAGTCTGTTTGGATTGCCGATTGATTTAATGGCGAATGGTACGTTCATGAATAAGCAAATTACCAAAAACCCTAACAACACCGCATTGGTCGGTAATGAATGGGCGCGTATTCCTAAACTGCAAACCAATGCTTCATTAACCTACCATATCTTGCCAGTATGGGATTCTTCGGTAGGTGTGCGTTATCGTAGTGATATATTCCAACGCTTTGAAAACAACGATTATGCGGCAAAAAATGTGTTCAGTGGTTCGGATGAATATACTTTTGTGGATTTCAAAACCTCTTATCAATTGCCGATACACCCAAAACTGAAAAGCACCATCTCAGCAGGGGTTGATAACATTCTGGATCAAGATCGTTATGAAAATAACCCACTGTCGCAACGTTCTTACTATGTCAGTATGTCGCTTAAATATTAATAACATAATTTACTAAACCCAGTAGGGTATGCAGCAGTGCTACCCTACTTATAACAATAACCGAGAGAAAAATGAATCAAATTAATCCCCCGTTTCCACTCAATCCACGTCGCACACTGCTCTGTTTACTGCTGTTGACTTCACCATTCGCTATTGCTGACACTAAAGCACCTGCGAAGACTGACAACACTAAAGTCATGCCAGAAATGACAGTTGAAGATCAACGCACACCTATCGCCGCAGAAACGTCTAAAGAGCGATACAAACTGCCTGCGACTACCGAAAGTATCACCAGCGAAAAAATAGACAACACCATTAACGCGATGAGTACAGAGGATATTATTAAATATATGCCCAGTATTACCGTTCGTAAACGTTATGCTGGAGATACTAACGCACCTGTGGCGTGGCGTACCTCAGGTACAGGTTTAAGTGCGCGTGGTCTGATTTATGCTGATGGCATTATGCTGTCTTCCTTGTTAGGTAATAACAACGGCAACACAGGTTCGCCACGCTGGAACATGGTATCGCCCAATGAAATTGAACGCGTCGATGTGATGTATGGGCCTTTTTCAGCGGCATACTCAGGTAACTCTATCGGTGGTGTTATCGAAATGACTACCAAAATGCCAGAAAAATTTGAAGCGGGTGCTGATATAAAAAGCAGTTGGCAGACCTACGGCAATTATGGACATAACCAAACCTTTGACACTCAGGAATATGCGTTCAATTTAGGCGACCGCATGAAAGATTTTTCATGGCGTTTTGATGTCAGCCATCTTGATGCACACAGTCAACCGATTAGCTATGTAAATCCCCTGACTTCAACTACGAAAGCGACCGCTGCCGATGTCGCTGTTAATGGTGCAGTCGCTAACTTAAATCCTTTTGGTCAATCTGCCCAAGTACAAGGTGCGGGTAATTTCAATCACACTGTCCAAGATACTTTTAAATGGAAGCTGGCTTATGACATCACCCCGACTATCAAAGCGGCGTATACCTTGGGCTTATGGCAAAATGATAATCACATCAGCTCTGACAGTTTTCTAACCAATGCAAAGACGGGGGCTGTCGTTAATACGGGTAACGTTAATATTGGTGGAATGCGTTATACCCTCGCGCCTAATGCCTTTGGTGAATCGCGTGCCGAACAAATGCACTGGTCACACGGCATGAACATCAAATCCAATACAGGTGGTATTTTCGATTGGGATTTATCTGGTAGCGTCGTTGACTATGGCAAAGACATCGCCCGTGCATCCACAGGAACTCCGCTGCAATCCTCACAAAACGGCGCGGGTACGATTACCAGCTTAACAGGCACAGGTTGGCATACTGCGGATGCGAAAGGTATTTGGCGACCCACTGCTATGGGACAACATGAAGTCAGTTTTGGTTTTCATCATGATTTGTATGAGCTAAACAACCCCATTTATACCGTTGCGAATAACTGGACAGGCACGAATGGCACGGGTGTTCCTACTAGCCTTTCAAAAGGCAAAACCCAAACTGAAGCCTATTGGGCGCAAGATTCGTGGGACTTTTATAAAAACTGGAATCTAACCTTAGGTGGGCGTTTAGAAAGCTGGCACGCTTACGATGGTGTCAACAGTGCAACCGTGAATGGCAGACTGCAAACCGTTAATCAAGCCAATAACAACGTTACCCATTTTTCACCCAAGTTTAAACTGACGTGGGAGCCAATGGATCGAGTAAAAATTGGTGCCTCTGTTGCCCAAGCCTATCGTTTTGCGACCGCCACTGAACTGTTCCAAACCAACCAAGTCACCGTAGGTGGTCAAACCACCATCACCAACGGCAATCCTAATTTAAAACCCGAAGAAGCCCTATCGTCTGAACTGGCAACCGAATACTTGTTGGATAAAGGTAAATTACGCTTGAGCTTATTCCAAGAGCGTATCAATAACGCCATTTATTCACAACCTGGAATCACCTCAACAGGCGCAGTGATTAACTCACCACAAAACGTTCGCCAAATTGAAACTTATGGTGTCGAGTTTGCGGGTGAAAAATCCGATGTCGGTATAGCAGGACTTGATTTATCAGGTAATGCAACATGGGCAGATTCGCGCATCACTAAAAATAGTGATGCCGATGCCGCCGCTGCTCGCCAACCGTTCAACGCTGCCAATCCTTATGCTAATTTACCTACTGTTGGTGCGCGTCAACCCAGAGTTCCAGAATGGCGTGCCAGTGCAACTGTCGCTTACCGCCCAACGGATAAATGGAATAACTCTGTCAGTATGCGCTATAGCAGCAAACAATTTAGTGCGTTAAATAACGCCGACACCAATGGCGGTACTTACACAGGAAACACCGCATTCTTCGTCGTCGATGTGCGTAGTAAATACCAAATCACCAAACAATTGGCGGTAGCGGCAGGTATTGATAACATCAACAACAATCAATACTGGATTTTCCATCCATTCCCCATGCGTACTTATTTTGCTGAATTGAAATTCAACTATTAAGCGATCGTTAACTAAATTGTTGGGTTACGCTGTTCGTCCATTCGACAAACTCATGGCTTACAGCTAACCCAATCTACCAAGCTTTTTCTCTTGGATTCATCATGAAAGCTCCTCTTTTTTACCTAATAATGGCTATTGGTTTCATGGTTTCAGGGTGTGCTGCCAACAACGGCACTGCGAAACCACCCGCCTCGAAAGAAACCATCAGTAAATCTGCTGACAAACCTAAAATGTCTCATAAACATGAAAAGAAAGGCGTGTGTGCCGACCCTAAAGCTCCCCCTTTAAGTCTGTGTGCCGAGACCGTCACCGCCACTTTTGATAATAAAGGTACGCTGTGGGCAGTGTGGACAAACAACGGCTCTATTTATGTACAGTCATCCGTCGATAAAGGCAATAGCTTTACAGCCCCTGTATTAGTCAATACCAAGTCTGAAACCGTCGCGGCTGAAAACGAAAGTCGCCCAAAAATAAAAGTCGATGCAAAAGGCACTGTTTATTTAACGTGGGTACTTACGCTGGATAAAAAGCGTAGCACTTATGTGCGTTTTAGTCGTTCAACTGATGGCGGAAAATCATTCACTACCCCTGTGACCGTCAATGATGATTTGCAGGTGATTCGTCATCGTTTTGATAGTTTAGCGGTCGGTAAAAATGGCGAAATTTTTGTTGCTTGGCTAGATGCGCGTGAAACCGAAGCGGCAAAAAAAGCAGGTAAAGACGTTAAAGGGCTATCGTTGTATTACAGCACCTCCACCGATGGCGGCAAACATTTTGCAACTAACAAATCCATTACCGATCACGTCTGCGAATGTTGTCGGTTAGATACCGCGATTGCCCCTGATAACACGCCTGTGGTGGTGTGGCGACATATTTTTGACGGCGGTATTCGCGATCACGCACTCGTTAAATTTAAAGATTGGCAAACACCTGACACGGTGCAACGCATGAGTCATGAAGACTGGAAAATAGACGCTTGCCCACATCATGGCCCCGCCTTATCTATTGCCGAATCGGGTATTTATCACGCGGTATGGTTTAGTGGCGCAGAGTCTAAACAAGGCTTATTCTACGGCTATTCCACTGATGCAGGTAAAAGCTTTTCCGAATCCATTAACTTTGCTAAAGAAGGCGCGAGTCATCCATCAGTGCTAGCGATGAATAAACAAGTGCTGGTTACTTGGCAAACATTTGACGGTAAAACTAATCGTGCGTTAATCATGAAATCCAACGATGAAGGCAAAACATGGGCTAAGCCTGAAGTGCTTGCAGAAACCACAGAAATGGCGGATGAGCCGTTTCTAGTCAGTGATGGGCAACGCGTTTATCTGTCTTGGCAAGTCGCACAAAAAGACTATCAACTCATCGCTATTAAATAGTTCAGGCGTAGATTGGGGGTGAAGCTATGCGAACCCCCAACTTATTTTTAGTGTTACAATTTTCAGTAGTGGGTTAAATCTATTTTTTAACAAACTATCAGGAGTCCAATAGCTTTAGAGACTGTGAAAGTATTAATCACTCCAAGAAAAATATT